>JBKBOF010000030.1:0-24292 GCA_046294955.1 Paracoccaceae bacterium | reverse complement strand
GCGCATCCGCCGTGGCAGCTACTCCAGCGTCGATGACCTCGAAGGGGCGATTTACGACTACCTCGTCCAGCACAACACCAAGCCGAAGCCTTTCGTATGGAGCAGGACCGCCGAAGACATCATCACCCGCGAGCGCCGAGCGCTTGATGCTCTCGATCAGATCAGGGGAAATCGGTAGCATGTGTCAGACTCGGAACACTAGCATGGTTTCAACGCCGCGACGACATTGCCGTCGCCCGCAGGCTGGACATAGGCCATCACCATCCCCGCAGCGTCCTCTTTGCAATCTGAAAGCTGCCGCATCATCAACCATCGAAATGGCAGGGATGAATTGGAAGACGGTCACACCGAATAGGCCGTTAACGCCGTGTTTCCAAAGCCCTGTCAGCACAGGGTTTGCCAGAAGAGAAAAGGAGAGTGGTGGCGAGGGGGGGACTCGAACCCCCGACCCCGTGATTATGAGTCACGTGCTCTAACCAGCTGAGCTACCTAGCCATTGCCGCGCGTCGTATTGCGCCCGCCCTGTCGCGTCAAGGCCGAATCGTCATTCGGAGGCATCGCGGGCATGGGCCACACGTGGGCGACCCGAAGCCGTGACGCTGAGCACCGCTTCGATGAACATCGTGCGGCCCTCGACATCGGCTTCGCGGATATCGCGCTGTGTGGTCAGATTCAGATCAACGGCACCGGCGCGCAAGGCACGCGCGCTGGCTTCGGCCGTCAGAACGCGTTCCATGGCGGCAAGGGCGGCGTCACGGTCGGGAAACACCTCGATCCCTTCGGGAAAATGCGCGGCAAAGCGGCCTTCCGACGGGCTGGTTACCGTCCCCGTTGCCCGCTGACTGACCTGGCCCACCACTGCGCCAATGGCGTTGGCGACCCCGGCATGCTCGGGCAGTATCATCTGGCAACCCAGCCGTTCCCCCACAGCACCGTAATAAGCCGGGGCCGAAGCCCCAAGACCGATCACCGGCACGCCCAGCCGCGCCGACAGTTGCATCACCCCCATGTGGCCACGCAGCCCTGCGCGGGTCAGAGGATGGCGGGCCAATGTCTCGGGCGTCTCGCCGTCAAAGGCGGGGTCTTCGGAAAAGGCGGCTTCCAGCAGGCATTCGGCGGTCTGCTGGGTCAATTGATCGACGATGGCCTGGGCCAAGGCCTTGGCTTCAGTGGCAAAGCGTTCCCCCGCCCCCGTGCGCCGACGCCCCAGAAGGCGCAAAGCCTTTTCCGACGCAAGCGCATCCCAAACCGCAAGGCGTCCGAGCACATGGCTGGCATCCGAAGGCGTGACGCCGGCGATCATCACCAGCCCCCGCGCCACCAACCGGTCTAGCGCCGCTGCCTCCAACCGCGAGGTAAGGGCCTGCGAAAGGGCCACAGGCGCGGTGATCCGGGCCAACAAGGCCACCTCACGCTGGCTCAACCCGTCATGCGCGCCCTCCATCGGAATGGCAAAGCGGCCGTCGTATTCACCGGCCACATCGCTGGACAAGGCCCGGTCCAGCGCCGCATGCACCATTGGCCCGTGATCCACCGCCAGCAGAGATACCGGCACCAGACGCCGGGGCCCAAGGCGCAGGCCGCCCGACAGACCTTCGGTGATCAGATGCACCTCGCTGTCACCGCCAAGCCCGGTGGTGCGCATGGCCACCGCCTCGACCATGGTGCGAAAGCCGCCGACGCGGGCGCCTTGCGGGTCGATCTCTGGCAGACCATCGCGCAAAAGCGCCACATCCGTGGTGGTGCCGCCAATGTCGCTGACCAGCGCATCCTTGGCCCCTGTCAACCACCGTGCCCCCACAATGCTGGCGGCGGGACCCGAGAGAATGGTTTCAATCGGGCGCTCACGCACCATGGCAGCCGAGATCAGCGCGCCATCCCCGCGCACCACCATCAGCGGGGCGTTGATGCCGATTGCCTGAAGGTGACGTTCGCATGCCGCAACCAAACGGTCGATCATCCCGATCAACCGCGCATTGAGAACCGCAGTGAGCGCACGTTTGGGTCCGTTCAGGTTGGCCGACAGCTCGTGACTGCAGGTCACGGGGCGCCCCGTAACGCGCCGGATCAGATCGCGTGCCGCAATTTCATGGGCCGGATTGCGTGTGGCAAATCGCGCAGCCACCGCAAAACCCATGACCTGATCCCCCTGTTCGCGCAGGACATCTTCCAGCCCTGCCAGATCCAGCGGCGCGAATTCTTGCCCAGCGTGACCGTGCCCGCCTGCCAGCCGAAAGATCGGATCGCCTTTCATAGCGTCCTCCAGACCGGCTCGAGCCTCATCGCCTGCGTCAAAACCGATGAACACCAGCCCCACACGGCCACCCTGCCCTTCGACCAGCGCATTGGTGGCCAATGTCGTGGACAGCGAGACCAGTGAAATATCAGCCGCCGCAACGCCCGCCGCTGCCAGCGCCGCGTCCACCGCGCCGCCGATGCCGATCGCCAGATCGTTGCGCGTGGTCAGCGCCTTGGCCTTGCCAATCACTTGGGTCGCGGCCTCGTCCACGATCACCGCGTCGGTATAGGTGCCACCCGTATCCACACCCAGAAAGTAACCCATCGTCTGCCGTCCTTGCTGCCTTGCCTGTCAGCTAGGCCAAGGCGTGGCAAAGATCATCCCCCAATGCGACATTTCAAGTCGGATCTGGCCTGTGCCTGACCTTGGTTTGCCCTTTGCGCCGCAGATGTTTAGTCTGGCAAAAAAGGGGCGCAGGTGATGCGGGCAAGTCTGATCGTGATGATGATATGGTGTGCGCAGCCAGTTGCCGCGCAATCCCTGAACACCTCCGAACCTGACAGTCCTGTGGAAAGGATCGAGATGAAGGCAATCGGGACCGAACAGGGCTTTGCAGACTGGCTGGCCGGATTTCGCCATCGGGCGACGGACGCGGACATTCCGGCGCCCTTGCTGGACCGCGCTTTGGCTCAGGCTCGGTTCAACGAAAAGATTGTGGAACGCGACCGCAACCAGAATGAATTCACCAAGACCATCTGGGAGTATCTTGACACCGCCGTGTCCGACGACCGTGTGGCGCTGGGGATCAAGGCGATGGCCCGACACGCCCCCCTGCTGGCGCGGATCGAGGCCGAATACGGAGTGGACCGCCATATCGTCGCGGCAATTTGGGGGCTGGAGTCGGCCTACGGCACCTTCCGGGGCGACATTCCCACCATCGAGGCACTGGCCACCCTTGCCTATGACGCGCGGCGTGCCGCGTTTTTCGAAGAGCAACTGATTGCCGCGCTGAAGATCATTGCCAACGGCGATGTCACGGCCCGTGCGATGCGTGGAAGCTGGGCAGGCGCGATGGGGCATACGCAGTTCATGCCGACAAGCTGGTGGTCCTTTGCGGTGGATTTCACCGGCGATGGCAAACGTGACATCTGGTCGGATGATCCGGCTGACGCCCTTGCGTCAACTGCCGCCTACCTGCGGCATTGGGGCTGGACCACAGGCGCGCGCTGGGGGCTGGAAGTGATGCTGCCCGACGGGTTCGACTACGACCAAACCACCGAGCGGGTGAAAAAGCCGGTAGCCGACTGGGCGGCGATCGGGATCAAACCGGTCGGGGGCGGCGGCTTGCCTGACCATGGGTTGGCGTCAATCCTGTTGCCTGGCGGGGCTCGGGGCGCGGCATTCCTGATCTTTTCAAACTTTCAGGTGCTTGAACGCTACAACACCGCAGATGCCTATGTGATCGCTGTGGGGCATCTGGCGGACCGGCTTCGTGGCGGACCTACCATTGCAGCCGCATGGCCGCGCGAATTGCGCGCCCTGAGCCTTGAAGAGCGGATGGAGTTGCAGGACCGGTTGGGTCAGGCCGGCTTTGACCCGAAGGGCGTTGATGGCCGGATCGGGCCGAACACCATCGCCGCCATCAAGGGGTTCCAGAAAGCCAATGGTCTGGTGCCAGACGGCTATGCCAGTCTGGAGATCCTGACCCTTTTGCGCTGACCTATTCGTGCCACGATGGCTGTAGGTCGCCCGGCATCGGCGTTGCGTGGAAAACGGCGCGGGCTATCGCACGCGCAAGGCAGGTCGCGGCCGCGTGCCCCAATTGAAACGTGTCGGTCAATGGGTCGGCCATCGCCCTGCCACCGGTGGCCACCGCAAAGACAAGATCGCCGTCCAGCAGGCTGTGCGAAGGCACGATCGCGCGAGCCATCCCATCATGCGCTGCTGTCGCCATGCGCTGCGCCTGTGCCTGGGTCAGCGCGGCATCAGTCGCAACGATGGCGATGGTGGTCGCTTCGCCCATGCGTTTGCGCGGCAGCGGTGCGTCTTGGGGCGGCAGGGTCGGCGCAGCGCCAAGACCCCCGAATTCAGCCCCTTCTTCCCAAGGCGCCGCCCAGAAATGCCGCGTGTCCGCCATGGTGACCGACCCCAGCGCGTTGACTGCAACCAGTGCCCCGACCGTCAGGCCCAACGGCAGGATGGCCGAGGCCGATCCCACCCCGCCTTTCCAGTTTTGCGTTGCAGCGCCATAGCCCGCACCCGCGCTGCCAAGCATGAAATCCGTTGAAGCCGCCCTAAGCGCCGCTTCACCAAGTGCGGCATAGGGGTTGCGCGCCCATGCCTTGTCGCCGCCATTCAACAGGTCGAACAATATCGCACCCGGTACGATCGGCACGCGTTGGTCGCCAACCTGAAAGCCGCGCCCCATCCGGCGCAACACGTCGGCGACCCCGGAACAGGCATCAAGACCGAAGGCCGACCCACCCGCCAACACCAGCGCATCCACCTGTTGCACCAACCGGTCGGGGGCCAGAAGGTCGGTTTCGCGGGTGCCGGGGGCGCCGCCCATCACATGCACAGCGGCTGTGAACGGCTGGTCAGCGGTCAGCACCGTAACGCCCGAGCGCAACGCGGCGTCGTGCACCTGCCCGACCCGCAGGCCGGAGACATCCGTGATCAGGTTTTTGGGTCCGGGGCGCATGGCGGAAGGGGGCCGCAAAGCCGGGCGCTTGGCAAGTAAAATCACCATGTCGCTGCGATGCGACATGGGGTGGTCATCTGGCACGGACGCACAGCGGGTCTGCACCTGCTCCCATTGTTACCGGCACCATCACGGCTTACGTTCAGGCGAACGGGCGCAAGCCACAATGCACGGGGATCAGCATGACAGAAAACACATACGTTCCGCCCAAGGTCTGGACTTGGGACAAGGAAAACGGTGGGCAGTTTGCCAAGACGAACCGGCCCATTGCCGGGGCCACGCATGAAAAGGACCTGCCGCGCGGTCAGCACCCGTTGCAACTTTATTCGCTTGCCACCCCAAACGGTGTGAAGGTCACCGTGATGTTGGAGGAGTTGCTGGAAGCAGGCCACGCTGCCGAATATGACGCCTGGATCATCCAGATCGGTGACGGCGACCAGTTCGGGTCGGGCTTTGTGGCGGCCAACCCCAATTCGAAAATTCCGGCGCTGATGGACTATTCAGGCCCCCAACCGCTGCGCGTGTTCGAATCCGGGTCCATCCTCATCCACCTGGCCGAGAGATTCGGGGCGTTTCTGCCCGCATCCGGGCCTGATCGGACCGAGGTCTTGAATTGGTTGATGTGGCAAATGGGGGCAGCGCCCTTGCTTGGCGGCGGATTTGGCCACTTCTACGCCTATGCGCCTGAAAAATACGAATATCCGATCAACCGATATGCCATGGAAACCAAGCGCCAGCTTGACGTGCTGGACAGGCAATTGGCCGAATGGCCGTTTATCGCGGGAGACGACTACAGCATTGCCGATATGGCGATCTGGCCGTGGTACGGCGCGATGGTGCTGGGGCGTGCCTATAACGCCGCCGAGTTTCTGGACGTGAAAAGCTACAGACACGTCATCGACTGGGCTGAAAAGATCGACGCTCGCCCAGCCGTCCGGCGTGGCCGCAAGGTCAACCGCAATTGGGGCGAGCCTGACGAACAATTGCCCGAACGCCATTCAGCGGCAGATTTCGACAAGGTCTGAGTCCAACGGCCCGCCCTTCCCCCCTTGCGGGAAGGGCGGCGCCAAGGCAAACTATCCAGTAAGCCGTGGCGATGGCGTCGCCACAAGGGAACCATCCTGTCGCTTGCGGCAATGCCGCCTTCGTCCTGTACGCCGGGACCTTTCGGGGCCCGCATCCGTGTTGGTCCCATAAATGAGGTCTGACATGGAACTGATCCGTCCTGAACACTACCGGAAGCACAATGGCGGCAGCAAGGATGCCTTGCCTTTTGCAGTCGAAGAATACGAAGACCGTCTGGCAGGTCTGCGGGACATCATGGAATTGCACGGGCTTGACGCCGTGGTGCTGACGTCGATGCACAACGTTGGCTATTACTCGGGCTTTTTATACTGCAGCTTTGGGAGGCCCTACGCCTGCGTGGTGACAAGGGCCGATTGCGTCACAATAAGTGCCGGCATTGACGCGGGCCAGCCGTGGCGGCGATCAGTGGGGGACAACATCACCTACACCGACTGGAAGCGCGACAATTTCTGGCGCGTGGTGGCCTCTGTCACCGGCATCGGCAAGGCCATCGGCTGCGAAGCCGATCATCTGACCATGGAGCGTGCCGAAAAGCTGAACACCTTCCTTCAGCCCAATCGCGGCATGGACATCGCCCCTGCCACCATGCAGCAACGCATGATGAAATCCCCTGCGGAGATTACGCTGATCAAGCATGGTGCCAATGTGGCCGACGTGGGGGGATATGCCATCCGCGAGGCCATCAAAGTGGGCGCAACCGAATTGGAGGTTTCCATCGCGGGCCGCGACGCAATGGAGCGCGAGATCGCCAAGCGCTTTCCCGATGCCGAATACCGCGATACCTGGGTCTGGTTCCAGTCCGGATTGAACACCGATGGCGCGCACAACCCTGTCACCAACCGCAAACTGATGCGCGGAGATATCTTGAGTCTCAACTGCTTTCCGATGATCTCGGGCTATTACACGGCTTTGGAACGCACAATGTTCGTGGGCGAGGTGGACGATGCCAGTCGCACTATCTGGCAGCACAATATCGACGCACATGAATACGGCATGACCCTGCTGCGCCCCGGTGCGTCATGTTCCGACATCACGGCCAGGATCAATGCCTTTCTGGCCGATCGTGACATGCTGCAATACCGCACTTTCGGGTATGGCCACAGCTTTGGGATTCTGTCGCATTATTATGGGCGCGAAGCGGCGCTGGAGTTGCGCGAGGATATCGACACGGTTCTGGAACCCGGCATGGTGATTTCGATGGAACCCATGCTGACCATCCCGCATGGCCAGCCCGGTGCAGGCGGGTATCGCGAGCATGACATTTTCATTGTCACACAGGACACACCCGAAGACATAACGCATTACCCATACGGGCCCGATTTCAATGTGGTTGGATAAACGCAAAAAGGCCGGGGAAATGCCCGGCCTTTGTCACAGGTCGTCGCAGCGCTCAGGCGCGTTTGATCAACCGGATAAGGAACAACAGGATCACCGCACCAAGCGTGGCCGCAATGATTGATCCCAGAATTCCACCGCCCAGTCCGAGCCCCATACGCGGGAACAGAAATCCAGCGACCAGCGCGCCAACGATCCCGACAACGATATTGCCCAAAAGGCCAAACCCATAGCCCTTGACGATTTGTCCAGCCAGCCAGCCGGCAATTGCGCCAATCAGCAGCATGATAAGAAGTGCTTCAATGCCCATCACAGTCCCTTTCCAATGCCCCTTTGTGGGGTCCGTAGTTGAACGCCCTTCAGGCAGCAATGGTTCCCAAAAAAATGCGCTATGACATAAATTCACGGAACTGCCATTGCTGCGTCATACAGCCGTGATCCGGGCGGACCATGCCTCGCATAGATTTCCGATCTTAACGAGGACCAATCCGATGCCGATCAAAACCCTTGGCGTGACTTCCGCGCTTGCCATCTTTGCCGCCTTTCCGGCATTGGCCGAAATGACTTTCAACCGGGTTTCGACCTTTGCCACGCCCGCCAATATGGCCGATGGCGAAGACCGCAGCCGCGAAACCAGTGCTGAAATCATTGCGGCAACAGAAGACGGCATGACGCTGATCTATTCCGACAGCCCGCTGGGCGTGATCGGCATGGTTGATATCACCGATCCCCGGTCGCCAAAGCCACTTGGCAATATCGCCGTGGGCGGAGAGCCTACGACCACGCAGGTGATCGGCAGCATGGCCTTTGTTGGGGTGAATACCTCTGAATCCTTTGCCAATCCGTCGGGCAAGCTTGTCACGGTTGATCTGGCCGCCAAGGCGGTGGTGACGGAATGCGATCTTGGCGGCCAGCCCGACTCGGTCGCCCGCGCCAAGGATGGCAGCTTCATCGCTGTCGCCATCGAGAACGAACGCGATGAGAGCCTGAACGATGGCGCTCTGCCGCAGATGCCCGCAGGTTATGTGGTGAAACTGCCGATCAAAAACGGCGCCGTGGATTGCGCGGGCTTACAGAAAATCGACATGACCGGCCTTGCCGACATTGGTGGCGAAGACCCGGAACCCGAGTTTCTGGATACCAATGCCGCGGGGGAAATCGTCGTCACATTGCAGGAAAACAACCACATCGTCGTGATCGGCGCGGATGGTCTGGTGACCAGCCATTTCAGTGCAGGCACAGTCGACCTTGAAGGCATCGACACCAAGCGCGACGGCATACTCGATTTTTCCGGCGCAGCAGCAGGCGTTCTACGCGAACCCGACGCCGTGAAATGGATCGACGCCGATCACTTGGTCGTCGCGAACGAAGGCGACTGGAAGGGCGGCAGCCGGTCTTTCACCATCTTCAGAAAAGATGGCACGGTGGTCTTCGAGACTGGAGCGTCTTTGGAGCGCGCGATTGCAGAAATCGGTCACTACCCAGAACACCGCAACAAGAAGGGTGCCGAACTGGAATCGGTGGAAGTTGCGACTTATAATGGCACGCGCTTTCTTTTTGTGGCCTCCGAGCGCGGATCCGTGGTGGGGGTGTATGATCTGACCAACCCTGCCGCCCCGGTTCTGAAGCAGATCCTGCCCTCAGGCATTTCGCCAGAAGGTCTGGTGGCCCTGCCGCAACGCAACCTGTTTGCGACCGCAAACGAAGTGGATCTGCGCAAGGATGGGTCCGCTCCGGCACATGTGATGATCTATGAATTCGCCGAAGGTGCAGCGGCCTATCCAATGCTGACCAGTGCGGGGTCTGACCCGCTGATCGGCTGGGGTGCGCTGTCCGGCCTTGCAGCCGGCACCAAGCCCGGCCAGCTTTATGCCGTATCAGACAGCGTTTACGGTGCGATGCCGCGGATCTACACCATCGACGCCACGCAAACGCCGGCGCGCATCACGGCTGCGCTTGATATCACCCGTGGCGGCCATCCGGCGCAAAAGCTTGACATCGAAGGCATTGCCACGGATGGCAAAGGCGGCTTCTGGCTGGCAAGCGAGGGTCGCAGCGACCGCCTGATCCCGCATGCGATCTACAATGTGAACGACAAGGGCGAGATCAAACAGGAAATCGCCCTGCCCGCAAACCTGCTGCCGCATGAAACCCGCTTTGGGTTCGAAGGCATCACCGTTTCAGGCGACTGGCTCTGGATGGCTGTGCAGCGCGAGTGGAAAGACGACCCCAAAGGCATGGTCAAGCTTCTGGGCTACAATACCGCCGACAAGACATGGGGGGCGGTGCACTATCCACTCGACACGCCCAGCGAAGAGGCATGGATGGGTCTTTCAGAAATCACACTGCACGGTGACTGGGTCTACATCGTGGAACGGGACAACCAGATTGCGGACAAGGCAGTCACCAAGAAACTTTACCGGGTCAAGGCCAGCGAAATGCAACCGGCCGAACTTGGCGGAGCCCTTCCTGTCGTGACCAAGGAACTGGTGCGGGATCTCCTGCCCGATCTTGCCGCGCTGAACGGCTATCCAGTGGACAAAGTCGAAGGCTTTGCCATTGATACGGCCGGAACCGGCTGGGTGGTGACGGACAATGACGGCGTGGCCGATTCCTCAGGGGAAACCCTGTTCTGGTCCATCGGCGCGGTAAAGTGATCCGGGGGCCAAAACTACGGCGAGTTGCGACGGCATAGATCTTTATCGATTGAACGGCCCGGACAGGAATTTCTGCCCGGGCCTTTTCGTGTCGTATGATAGCGTGCTAGGAAGTTCGGAAGATTCAATTTCAAGGCGCCCTATGTCATTTGATCCGATCAACCGTCGCAGCTTCCTTGCCATGTCTGGCTTTGCCGCCCTTTCGGCCTGTGCGCCGTCGGTTCCGGGCTCGGGTCAACCCGGTCCGTCTGTCGGGTTCCTGCCAGATTACAGGCCGATTTATGACAGCGGCTATGCGCTGCCGGGTATTCCGCGCCAATATACCGAAGGCGCGAACCGCAGAATCACGGGCCGGTATCTGGGCGAACAACCCATCGGCACGATCGATGTCGATCCCTATGCCAAGTTCCTGTATTTCGTACGCGACGGGAACAATTCGGTGCGCTATCCGGTAGGCGTGGGGCGTGCGGGGCTTTCTTTTGCCGGCAATGGCACCATCCAACTTAAACGCAAATGGCCGGGCTGGACTCCAACGCAGAACATGATCCGGCGCGAGCCTGACGTTTACGCCGCTTTCGCGAGGGGGATTCCAGGGGGCCGCCGCAGTCCGCTGGGCGCACGGGCGCTTTATCTCTACAAAGGTGGCCGGGATACATATTTCCGCATCCACGGCACCAATGATGTTGAATCGATTGGAAACTCCGGATCGGCGGGCTGCATCCGCCTGTTCAATCAGGACATCATTCACCTTTACGACATCGTGTCGGTCGGCACGCCGGTGCATGTCCGTACCGAATCCGAGTCACTTCGGGTTGATCCCGAGAATTTCGGGCGTGGTTTGGACTTGCCTGCCCGGTCGGTCGATCCGGAACGCATTTATGGCGCCGAAGCCGTGGCCAACGATCATCCGCCGATTTTTGATGACCCGCGCGATGGCACTCCGGTATCCGGAGGGGACAACGTGCCGCTCTGATCTGATCGGAGATCGAAAACCGGGTGGGATCCGAAAGGACTCCGCCCGATGCCTTTCCGCTGCAAAGCGGGCCCTTCCCTCTCGACCCAGTCCCGGCAAGGTTCTCTGCATGGCAACCGACCGCCCTGTTTGGCTGATTGTCGCACCCGCGATATTCCTGATCCTGTGGTCGGCGGGCTTTGCCGTGGCCAAACTAGGATTGCTTTTCGCTGAACCAATAACGCTTCTGGCGTTGCGCTACAGCCTTGTGCTGCTGATTCTGCTGCCCTTTGCCATCGCTTTGCGCCCACCCCTTCCGGCCACATGGCGTGGGTGGGTCGATGTGGCGGTGGTCGGCTTTCTGATTCAGGTCGGATATTTCGGACTGTGCTATCTGGCCTTCAAACTTGGAGTTTCCGCCGCAGGTGTCGCCATCGTTGTTTGCCTGCAACCCATTCTTGTTGCCCTGATCGCACCGCACCTTGTCGGAGAAAACGTAAGCCGCCGTGCTTGGGGCGGGCTTGGCCTTGGCCTTGCGGGTGCGGTGGTCGTCATCCTGTCACGCGCGTCGGTTCAAGCAGAAAGCCCGCTGGGCGTGGTCCTGACCATTGGTGCGCTCTTGGGAATTACCGCAGGCACGCTGTATGAAAAGCGATTTGGCGTCAGCCAGCACCCGGTCACGTCAAACATGATCCAATACGCAGTCGGTGCTGTCTGCACGGTGCCGATAGCGCTGCTGACCGAAAGCCAAGGCATCATCTGGACCGGCGAATTCATCGGCGTGATGGCCTATCTGGTGATCGGCAATTCGCTGCTGGCAATGTCACTGTTGCTGGCGATGATCCGGGTGGGCGAGGTCAGCCGGGTATCGGCCCTGTTCTATCTTGTGCCCGCCATGTCAGCCCTTTTTGCGTGGCCCCTGCTGGGCGAGGCGATGCCGCCGATTGCGTGGCTGGGCCTGGCTCTGGCAGGTGCGGGCGTGGCACTGGTCAACCGCAAACCTAAACCCGTATGACGTATTCCTTCAGCGTGGTTTCCAGCACCGCCCACACGCCGGAAAAACCGGGGCGGATAATATAGCTGTCGCCGGCCCGAAGGTGGGTCACGCTGCCATCGTCGCCAGTCAGGACCGAATGGCCTTCAAGGATATGCACATATTCCCATTCGGTATAGGACACACGCCACGCGCCGGGCGTGGATTGCCATAACCCGCAATAAAGCCCATCTGCGTCTTCGATGTTCCAGGTTTTGTGCACCGGATCGCCCGATACGACTTTTGCCGGATCAGGACGCTCCGCCTCGGCGGCGATATCCAAACGGGTTACACGCGTAATCCTTGACACACTTGCCTCCACAGCCCGACCGAGTGATTGGAATACGGCGCGCCTTGTTCGGTCAAGTCCAGCGAAGTTGCCGCAGTGCGGCGCAAAATTCTTGCGCAACCGCGCGGCGTCATGCACTGATGGCAGGCAGTTTAAGGACGCCGAGCGTCACTGGCAGGAGAATGAGAGATGAGCGCCACCGCCCCCGTTCGCCCGGTTCTGCCGCCCGACATCAAAGCCCGTAAGGGTGGTCATCCCTTGGTGGTGCTGACGGCCTATACCACGCCGATGGCGCGGCTCGTCGATCCGCATTGCGACATTGCCTTGGTGGGGGACAGTCTGGGAATGGTGCTGCACGGCCTGCCCTCGACCGTGGGGGTCACGATGGAGATGATGATCCTGCATGGCCGGTCGGTGGTGCGTGGGTTGTCAAAGTCGATGGCGGTGATCGACATGCCCTTTGGCAGCTATGAAGAAAGTCCTCAACAAGCCTACCGCAACGCCGCGCGCCTTATGGCGGAAACCGGGGCGCCGTCGGTCAAGCTGGAGGGTGGCGTGCATATGGCAGATACCATCGCCTTCCTGACCGCGCGCGGGGTGCCGGTGATGGCCCATATCGGACTGACCCCTCAATCGGTGAACACGTTGGGCGGCTACAAGGTTGTGGGACGCGCGGATGAGGCCGACCGGGTGATGGCCGACGCCCGTGCCTGCGAAGCTGCGGGCGCGTTTGCCATCGTTCTGGAAAAGGTGCCCGAAGGTCTGGCAGGGCGGATCACCAAGGCGCTGAGCATCCCCACTATCGGCATCGGTGCCGGGGTGGATTGCGACGGTCAGGTGCTGGTGATCGACGACATGCTGGGGTTGTTCACCGATTTCCGACCAAAATTCGTGAAACGCTATGCCGAACTGGGCAGGCTTGCCGATGCGGCCATCGCCACCTATGCCGCCGAAGTGCGCGCGCGGGAATTTCCCGGCCCTGAACACGCCTTTCCAGATGTATTGAAGGCCAAACCGTGACACCGCCCACAATCGTCCGAACCGTGGCCGCTTTGCGCCATCACACCCGTGCCTGGCGGGCCGAGGGGGCAATCATCGGTGTGGTGCCAACGATGGGCGCGTTGCATGACGGCCACCTCAGCCTGGCGCGCGCAGCCCGGCGCGACTGTGATCGGGTGATCACCACGATCTTCGTCAACCCGATGCAGTTCAACAACCCCGACGACCTGCTGAAATACCCAAGGACGGAAGAGTCCGATGCAGCCCTTCTTGCGACGGTGCCGGTGGATCTGATTTTTGCGCCCCAGCCCGATGAGGTATATCCCGGCGGTTTTACGACCACGGTTTCGGTCGGCGGCGTATCGGAACCGCTGGAAGGCCGGATGCGGCCCGGCCATTTTGACGGCGTGGCCACAGTTGTGACGAAGCTGTTCGGAATGACAATGGCCGACCGTGGATACTTTGGCCAAAAGGATTGGCAGCAGTTGCAAGTGGTTCTGCGTCTGGTGCGTGACCTAAATCTGCCTGTCCATATTGTTGGCTGCGAAACGATTCGAGAAGATGACGGGTTGGCAATGTCATCGCGCAACGTGCAGCTGACACCCGAAGGCCGCGCGAAAGCCGGTATTCTGTATCGCGCAATCACTGCGGCGGCAGAAGATATCAGGGCGGGACAATCCGACCGGATGGCGATCCGAGAGGCGGCCGAGGCGATCCGTGCCGCAGGGTTTGACCGTGTCGAATATATCGAACTGCGGGATGCCGGGACCCTGATGCCGTCAGACGACCCGGCAAGCCCGCGCCGCATGTTGGCAGCGGCTTGGCTGGATGGCGTGCGTTTGATTGACAACATCCCGGTTTGATCGCCGGAAGGCATAGCGCGCCGAAAGGGCGCATACCAACGCTGGTAAATTATCGTCCGGCAGAAAGACTGGCGCCCGCGGCAGGGCCGTGGGCGCCAGGGATGGATCAGTTCATGTCCGCTGCACGTTCTGCCGCGATCTTGGCTTCTGCATCAGCCGAGGCTTGCATGAAAGCATCAAGCACGTCCGAGCCGCCCTTCACATTGGCCTTGAACCAGTCAAACACCGGTGCGACGGCTTCCTTGAACGCGGCCTTTTCTTCGGGCGATGGCACGTAGATTTCCCCGCCTGCTGCCTTGTAATCGGCATAAGCCTGAATTTCCTTGCGCTTTGGCGAGGCGAAGGTGGCCTGTTGCAGGGCGGCAAAGCCATCCAGCACCACCTGCTTTTGCGCGTCGGTCATGCCGGTAAAGCGGGCATTGTTCATCCACCAGAACGCGCCCATGTAGCTGTGTCCGTCCAGCGTGATGTACTTCACCCCGGCATCGGTGAATTTCATCGACATGATGTCGGTGATACCATTCGCCGTGCCCTCGACCACGCCGGTTTGCAGCGACGTGAACAGCTCTGGCCACGGAATTGGTGTCGGCGATGCACCCAGAGTGGTGGCCAGCGTTTGTGGCAGATCGGCGGGGACAGTACGCATTTTCAATCCGGCTAGATCGGCCGGCACGGTCACACGGCGTTTCGTGTTGGCATAGTTGCGCCAGCCGCCCGTGTTGCCGATGGTCATCAGCCGAATCGAATCTTCACTGTCTGCCAGTGCCAGTCCGCGCAACTTGCGGGTGAAATCGCCGGTCAATACCTCTTCAGCCACGCGATCATCGCTCATAAGATAGGGCAGGTCCAAGACCTGAACGTAGGGAAACAGACCCGCTGCCCCGCCGGATGTCGAGATGTAGATGTCGATGGTGCCATCCGACACGCCTGCCATACATTCATCAGGCTTGGCGCAGAGCTGGGTGCCCATGAAGATCTCGACACCAATCGCGCCGTTCGAGGCGTTTTCGACAAAGTTCTTGAACACCACAAGCCCGTCGTAGTCTTCGTCATTCTCATTCGAGTTGGCGGTTGCGCGCAGCATGATGTCTTGCGCCATCGCCATACCTGCGGTGCCAGACAGCAAGCCTGCCAGCACCAGCGATCTCAGAGTTGTCTTCAGCATGTTGGTTCCTCCCGTATATATCTGAAGTTATTGAACGAAACCGAACAGACGCGGAATGGTCAGCGTCAGTGCGGGGAAATAGGTCAGCAAGAAGATTACCGCAACTTCGACCAAAAGGAACGGCATCACGGCCTTGGCCACGGTTTCGACGCGCAGGCCAGACACCGACGAAGTGACAAACAGCACCAGGCCCATTGGCGGGGTTAAAAGGCCAACCGTCAGGTTCACCGCCATGATGATGGCAAAATGCACCGAATTCACCCCCAATTCGGCAAAGATCGGGCCAAGAATCGGACCAAGGATGATGATCGCGGGCCCCGCATCCAGAAACATCCCCACCAGAAACAGCAGGATGTTGATCAGGAACAACAGAATATACGGGTTGTCCGACAGCCCCAGAATGACGCCAGCCAGCATTTCCGGGGTATGGGCCAGACTGGCCACCGTCTTGAACGCCATCGCGGCCCCGACCAGCAACAGCACCACCGCCGAGGTGATGCCGGACCGGATCAAGATATCGGGCATATCACGCCATTTCAGGGTGCGCATGACAAAAAGGCCAATGAAGGTGGCATATCCCACGGCGATCGCCGCAGCCTCGGTGGGTGTGAATACTCCGCCCAGGATGCCACCCAGAATGATCACCGGTGTCATCAGCGGCCAGACCGCACGCAAGGACGCCTGCCCCCGCTCGCCCCAGCTTGCACGGGTCGTCGCAGGTGGAAGATCGTATTTGTCAGCCATCAGCCAAACCACCGCCATCAGCGACAGCCCGATCATCAGTCCCGGAACGATACCGGCCAGAAACAGCGAGGCGACCGATTCACCCATCACATAGGCATAAATGATCATGATGCCCGACGGCGGGATAATCGGCCCGATGATCGAACTTGCAGCAGTGATCGCGGCGGCGAAGCGACGGGTATAGCCCTGCTTTTCCATCGCCGGGATCAGCATCGACCCCAAGGCCGACACATCGGCCACGGCAGATCCCGACAGCCCAGCGAACAGCATCGACGACATCACGTTGACATGGGCCAACCCACCACGGAAATGCCCGATCATGGCTTGGCTGAATTCGACAAGCCGAAGGGTGATGCCGGCGCGGTTCATCAACTCGCCCGCCATCATGAAGAACGGGATCGCCATCAGGGGAAAGCTGTCCATGCCGTTATAAACGTTACGATACAGCAGCGTGATGTCGCGTTCCTGGCCGTTCAGCCACAACAGAATGCCGGGTGCTGCGACCAGGCCGAAAAACACCGGAAGGCCCAGGAACAGAAACACGAGGAACAGGGGGAGGAAAAGGCTCAGCATCACTCGGCCCCTAGACTGACGGTTTCGGGAATGTCGGGCAGCCGGTCATGCGCGCCCATCAGGGTGATCAAGTTGCGCAACATCAGCTCGATGCAGACTGAGATCATCATCACCAGCCCGGTCAGCATCGACGTCATCTGCCAGCTGCGTGGCACCTTGGTCCAGACCGATAGATCCCAGCTTACCGGATAGCGCAGGGAATCGGTTTCAAACCGCCCGCCCAGACCCGTCACCTCGGACCAGCTTATCCGGATCGCAACCACCAGAATGACCAGAGACAGCCCCAGAAGCACAAACGACAGGACCGACGCGGCCACGCGTGGCAACAGCCGCACCAGAATGTCGATCGACACAAACCCCCCGCGCCGAAAGGCAGTCGCGATCATCAAACCCGCCGCCCATAGCATCAGAAAGCGTGCCGCCTCCTCTGGCCATGCCAAAGCCGCGCCAAGGACATAGCGATAAAACACCTGTGCCAGAATGATGACCACCATCGCTGCCATGCAAACGGCGCCAAGGCCCCGACCAAGGGTCAGGACGGTGCCGTTCAGTGACCCCAAGACTTTCGCAAGCCTGATCAGTGCGCCCATGGGCGTCTCCCTCCCCCCTCTGTGTTGCACCCCGTCTCCCGCCGGGGTGTTCTTCGCGCAGGGTCAGACCCCGCTGGCGAATCTTCCGTATGTGCCTAGGCAGAACACCAAGGGTTCTCCGTTGCGATAGAGTGCGCGCAACACCCGGCCCACGACGATCAGATGATCGCCTCCTTCGTGGGCAGCATGGCGCACACAATCGAACCGGGCCAATGCGCCATGAATCACTGGCACACCTTCGGCGTTGAATTCATGGCTGAGACCGTGAAAGCCCGCGCCACCCCGGTTGAACCGCGCCAGCCATTCGGCATGGGATTGGTCCAGAATGTGGATCGCATAGTGCTGCGCGGCTTCGTAATGCGGATAACGGCTGGATGACTTCGCGGGCGACCAGAGCACAAGTGCCGGATCCAGAGACACGGCGGCAAAGCTGTTGGCGGTAAACCCCATTGGTCCGTCTGCTGCGGCGCAGGTCACCACCGTCACCCCCGTTGCAAAGTGCCCCAACGCATCCCGAAACGCTCGGGGGTTGGTTTCGGGTGTGAACACCGTTTCTGTCATCGCTCCTCCATCCGCCATCATGGCACCTCATGCCCCATGGCATGGGTGTAGAGCTCGAACCACGTCTGGCGATCCATTTCGACGCGGCAGGCATCAGAAAGTTTCGCAATCCGTTCAAGGCTGTTGGTCCCCATCACCGGAACAATGCACGCGGGATGACGCAACAGCCATGCTACCGCGACGGCCGACCAATCGGTGCCTGTTTCCACCCCGATCCGGTGCAGCGCATCCCGCAGGGGCGAGTCCGCCCCCGAAAGCAGGCTGCCACCCGCCAGCGGGCTCCACGCCATCAGCGGCTGCTTGTGGCGCTGATGAAAGGCGATATCGCCGTTGGTAAACCCGGCATTTGCGGTCAGGCTGATCTCGATCTGGTTTGTCACCAAGGGCGACGTCATCGCCGATTGCAGCAACTTGAAATCCCACGGGCGGAAGTTCGACACGCCCACAGCCCGTACCTTGCCACCAGCCACCAGCGCATCCAGAGCTGCCCCGGTTTCATGGGGGTCCATCAGTGGGTCAGGGCGGTGAATCAACAACAGGTCAATCCGGTCCGTCGCCATATCGCGCAACGACGTCTCGACCGACGCGGTGATATGTGCCGCACCCGTGTCGTAATACTTGACCCTTGCTGCCGAATGGCGGCCAACAGGGGCCACGATGTCGCATTTGGTGACAATTTCGATCTGATCGCGCAGCGATGGCGATGCTTTCAACGCCGCCCCGAATATTGCCTCGGCCGTGTAGCCACCGTAGATGTCCGCCTGATCCATGGTCGTTATGCCTTGGGCAAGGCACGCCTCGACCTTGGCCTGAACATGGCGGGGTGACGTATCGACATCATCCCCAAGCCGCCACATGCCGTAAACAAGGCGGGATAGGGACAGGTCAGGCGAAAGAGCAATCTTTTCCATCAGCGGCGGGGTCCGTTTCCAAGGGGGGTGGCGGGCATGCTGTCCGGCACCCGCCCATAAGCGTGGGGCAGCGAGCAGGTCTTCAACTGCGGTAGCACTTTTCTGCCGAAATGGTCACATTCATCCAGATGCGGATATCCTGAAAAGATGAAAGCCCGGATGCCCATGCGGCGATAGTCTTCAATCTGGCTCAGCACCTGATCGGTGGACCCGACAAGCGCTGCACCACAGCCCGACCGCGCCCTGCCGACGCCCGTCCAAAGGTTCGGCTCGGTGTAACCGAACTGGTCAGCCAGTTCCCGCGCCCGCGCCTGATGCGACACGCCAAGAGAAATCGAATCGTGCGCCCGATCCCGGATCAACTTGCCGTATTCGTCATCCAGCTTGCTGGCGATGTGGTCTGCATATTCACGCGCCTCGGCCTCGGTGTCGCGCACGATCATGTGGACGCGCAACCCATAATCGAGCGTGCGGCCATGGGCTGCGGCGCGGGCATGTACGTCGCGCATGCGTTGGGCCAGTTGATCCTTGGTTTCCGGCCACATCAGATAGACGTCGCACTGCGCCCCGCACAGCTCCAGCGCATCCGGGGAGTAACCACCAAAATACAAGAGCGGGCCACCGTTTTGCTGATAGGGTTTGGCCGGATCTGCGCTGACCTTGCTGATCTGATAAACCTCACCCGCATATTCGATGTGATCCTGGGTCCACGCCTGACGCAGGATTTCCACCACTTCATGGCTGCGCTTGTAGCGATAGGCACTGCTGGCCACCTCGCCCGGAAAATCCGATGAAATCACGTTCAGCGTCAGCCGACCTTGCAGCATGTGGTCAAGAGTCGCCACTGTGCGTGCCAGCATCACCGGTTGCACTTCACCACAGCGGATGGCCGCCAGAAAATTGATCTGCTCGGTGATTGGCGCGCAGCCTGCCACGAACGACAATGTATCCTGCCCGACCTGATACGATGACGGGCACAGGATATTGCGGAACCCGTGTGTCTCGGCCCGCTTTACGATCGACGAACAATGTGCCCAACTTGACCGCAGCGCCGGATCGGGTACGCCCAGATATTCGTAGTCATCCGAGCACAGGGCCGCAAACCAGCTTACCTCACTGGCATCCAGATCGGCAGAGGTGACAGGCACCACAGTCATATTGCGTTCTCCCTAAATCCGCATTGCGAGAGTCATCTTTTTCCTTGCGTAGCATCAGATTTGATGTAGATCAATCCTATATCAATTGACGGCCAAGAAATGTCATCACCCGGCGCCCTGCCCCTTTACATGCAGATCAGCGAACTGTTGATCCGCGACATTGCGGCCGGTCGCTTGATCGACGGGGAACGCCTGCCTCCAGAACGCGACATGGCAGCAAACCTTGGGATTGCGGTTGGCACGCTTCGTCAGGCTCTAAAGGCGCTGTCAGACAAGGGTTTGGTGGACCGGATTCAGGGGTCAGGCAACTATATTCGCGCCAAGGCCGATCCGTCCTCTATATACGCGCTGTTGCGCATCGAATTGCTGTCGGGCGGCGGCTTGCCGACCGCGCGGGTCTTGACCGTGGATCGCGTGACCAAAGACCCGGCCTTGCCCGCCTTTGGACGATCCCCGGAAGGGCATCGCATCCGCCGCCTGAGGTATCTGTCCGGCACGGTGGCAGCGGTCGAAGAAATCTGGCTTGACGGCAATCTGACGCCCGCCATAGCGGCAGAAGACCTGTCTGAATCGCTGTATCTATTCTATCGCCAACGACTGAACCTGTGGATCGCGCGGGCCGAAGATCGCGTCGGTCTTGGTCCTGTTCCCGATTGGGCACCGACGGAATTTCCACACCCACCCGGCACGCCGTTGCCGAAAATCACCCGCATCACCTGGGGGCAGGACGGCCAATCGGTCGAAGCCTCCTTCACCTGGTACGATCCTGACAAAGTGGCCTATGTGGCCCGTCTGAAATGAGGCTTTCATGGACCTGAGATATGGCATCATCGGCTGCGGCATGATGGGGCAGGAACACCTTCGCAACATCGCGCTGATCGACGGCGCAACTGTCGCCGCGATCTTCGAACCGGACGCCACGATGCGGGCACAGGCCAAGGAGCTGGCCCCCGGTGCCGTGATGATGGACACGCTGGCCGATGTGGTGGCGCACCCTGGGGTCAACTGCCTGTTGATCGTTTCGCCCAACTATCTGCATCTGAAACAGCTGGAGGAAATCGCCTCGATCCGCCCGTTGCCGATCCTGTGCGAAAAGCCCTTGTTCACCAACCCTGCGGATGCCCCCCGACTGGCCGCCCTGCGGGCCGCCTACCCGGCGCCGATCTGGGTGGCGATGGAATACCGCTACATGCCCCCGGTTGCCCATCTGATCCAGCAAGCTGAACAGGCGACCGGTGGCGTCAAGATGCTGACCATCCGCGAACACCGCTTTCCGTTTCTTGAAAAGGTCGGCGACTGGAACCGGTTCAACCGCAATACCGGCGGCACGCTGGTGGAAAAATGCTGCCATTTCTTCGATCTGATGCGCCTGATCGCAGGCTGTGATCCGGTAAGGGTCATGGCCTCGGCCGGACAATCGGTCAATCATCTGAACGAAAGCTACGGCGATGAAACCCCCGACATCTGGGACAATGCCTATGTGATTGTCGAGTTCGAAAACGGCCTGCGCGCCATGCTGGAGCTGTGCATGTTTGCCGAAGGCGCGCGGTATCAGGAAGAAATCTCGGCCGTCGGCCCCAGCGGCAAGATCGAATGTCTGGTGCCCGGTCCCGGCCGCTTCTGGCCTGCGCATCTGGGCGAGGCCCCGGTGCCCAAGGTGATCGTCAGTCCGCGTGATCCAAAAGGGCCGCGCAATCTTGACGTGCCGGTTGACGCGACCATCCTGGCCGCAGGCGACCATAATGGCAGCACCTTTTACCAGCACCAGGGTTTTGCCAGTGTTGTGCGCGGTCAGCAGTCGCCGGAGGTAGGGCTATTGGATGGTTGGTGGGCGGTCGCCGTGGGCATGGCCGCCCAACAAAGTGCAATCACCGGGCAGACCATTGACTTGCGCAGCGCGCCCTATGCGCCGCCAACAAACCCGCACTGACGCAACAGCAAAGGGCAAAACCTATACGACTTCCCCCTTGCATCCCGCGCTTAGACCCTGTTCCCTGCCGCCGGACAGGACGGGAGTCGGGTATGGCGATGTTGAAACTGAATGACGGCAACCGGATTCCAGCGCTTGGCCTTGGCATCTGGCAAATTCCAGCAGATCAGACGGGGCAGATCGTGTCTTCCGCAATTGGCATGGGATATTGCCTGATCGATGGTGCGGCGATCTATGGCAACGAGGTCGGTCTTGGCGACGGCTTGCGTGCCGCTGGCGTGCCTCGCGATCAGGTTTTTGTCACAACAAAGATCTGGAATGACCGTCAGGGCCATGATGAAACCCTGCGTGCCTTTGACGATAGCGTGACCCGGATCGGGTTCGATCCGGACCTTTTGCTGATCCATTGGCCCTGCCCGGCCAAGGGTCTGTATCTGGACACATGGCGTGCAATGATCCGCCTGCGCGACGAAGGCCGGGTAAAATCCATCGGCGTGTCAAACTTCATGGCCGACCATCTGGAACGTGTGATCGGCGAAACTGGCGTGACACCGGTGCTGAACCAGATCGAGCTTCACCCCGACTTTCAACAAGCCGACCTGCGCGCTCTGCACGACCGTTTGGGCATCGTCACCCAGTGCTGGACACCACTTGGCAAAGGCAGTGCCTTCGACACCCCCGAGGTGCAGGCGGTGGCCAAGCGCACCGGCAAGACGCCGGCTCAGGTGATCCTGCGTTGGCATATCCAGCTTGGCTGTTCGGTGATCCCGCGCAGCAGCAATGCCAGCCGCTTGGCCCAGAACCTCGACGTGTTCGATTTCACCCTGACCGACAACGAAATGGCGGCGATGGCCACGTTGGACAAAAGTGCGCGCGGCGGCCCCGACCCGATGCTGTTCAGCTAAGTCCAGCGTTGCCCAAGCCTCCGCACTGGAAGTATGCTCCACCCCGGGGGACGGCCCCCCCCGCAGGGTGATTGTGTCCGCCACAAAGAACCGTTTGACCCAAGACCTGTCGCGGCACATCGTGCCGGTCCGAAGGGAAGATGATCGTGACCGCCACAGAAAAAGCTCCCATCCTTACCCCGGTGCTGATCGCCGGTTGTGTGATCCTGATGCTGGGGTTTGCTGTCCGCGCCAGCTTTGGCGTTTTCCAGATCCCCATCGCCAGTGAATTCGGCTGGGCAAGGTCCGAGTTTTCCTTGGCGATCGCGATCCAGAACCTTGCCTGGGGCATTGGGCAACCGTTGTTCGGCGCACTCGCCGAAAGGTTTGGCGACCGCAAGGCGATTGTTGCGGGGGCGTTGACCTATGCCGCAGGCCTTGTGCTGTCGTCTTTCGCAGTCACGCCGGGCCAACACCAGTTTCTTGAAATTCTGGTTGGTTTCGGCATCGCTGGCACCGGTTTTGGCGTGGTGCTGGCTGTCGTGGGTCGGGCCGCCGCACCCGAGCACCGGTCAATGACTCTAGGCATCGCGACCGCCGCAGGGTCGATGGGGCAGGTATTCGGCGCACCACTGGCAGAATTCCTGCTGCAGTCCTACACTTGGCAAGAGGTCTTCGTGATCTTTGCCGCTCTCGTTCTGTCGGGTCTGTTCGCCCTGCCCTTCATCCGCTCGCCGCATGTGGCGACGCGCGCCGACCTCGAAGACAGCATGGGCACCGTCCTGCTGCGCGCATTCAAGGATCCGTCCTACAGCCTGATCTTTCTGGGCTTTTTCAGTTGCGGATACCAGCTTGCCTTCATCACCGCCCATTTCCCGGCCTTCGTGACCGAACTTTGCGGGCCGATTGACCCCGGCGGCATGTTGGCCGGCATGGGCATTGGCACCACCTCGGCCTTGGGCGCGGTGGCGATCTCGGTCATTGGCCTGGCAAACATAGCGGGCACCCTGACAGCGGGCTGGCTCGGCAAACGCTACACGAAAAAATATCTGCTGGCTGGAATTTACACCGGGCGCACAATCGCGGCAGCCGCTTTCATCCTGCTGCCAATCACACCTGAATCCGTTCTGATCTTTTCGGCGGTGATGGGGTCCCTCTGGTTGGCCACCGTACCGCTGACCTCAGGCCTCGTCGCGCATATCTACGGCTTGCGCTATATGGGAACCCTTTATGGTTTTGTCTTCCTGTCACATCAGATCGGCGGGTTCCTCGGGGTCTGGCTCGGTGGGAAAATGTATGACATCACCGGCGATTATACCCTTGTCTGGTGGATCGGCGTGGGTGTCGGCGCCTTTTCTGCCATCGTCCATCTTCCGGTGCGGGAACGGCCATTGATCGCGCAGACGGCTTGACCGGGCCGACCATCCCTGCGAAGGTCGAATGCCATTGAAAGGATTGCAAAAAATGCGCGTCGGGATTGCGGCTCTTGTGGCAGCCTACGTGCTCAGTCAATTCTACCGGGCCTTCCTTGCGGTGCTGACCCCGGTGCTGCAATCAGATCTGGGGGCAAGTGCGAGCGATCTCGCCGCTGCCTCGGGCCTGTGGTTTCTGGCCTTTGCGCTG
>JBKBOF010000029.1:0-24400 GCA_046294955.1 Paracoccaceae bacterium | reverse complement strand
GGCGGCGCAACAGCGTGTTGCGGGTCAACCGTCGCACAAACATCTGGCGCGCGGGGTCCATCATAACCCAATCTCCTACGGCGAAATCCATCGTGCTGCCCAGCAGATCCAACCTGATCTGGCCTGCGCCGGTTTCCGCCATGAGGCGCGACCGATGCACGACCGCGATCCGCACTGGCACAAGGCCCACGTCCGACGGGCTCAACTGATCGGCAAAGAACGCCGACCAGCCAAGGCTTGCGAGCGTGGGAAACGGCATGTCGGGGCGCATGGTCATGCCTTTGCATGGCGGGTGCTGTGGGAATTTGCAACCGTTCACCGCAGGGACGGCATTGCGCAGCGAACGCGCCATAGATTTTGGCCATCGCTGACGTTGACATCCCCTCCCCCGAACTCTTGTCGTGCCCCTGCATCTGCCCACTGGAAACCAAAGCGGCTTTGCGCTAACCGGAGGCGATGACCAAAGAGATTACCCTTCGCCGCCCCGATGACTGGCATCTCCATCTGCGCGATGGCGCCATGTTGCAAGGCGTGCTGCCTGAAACAGCGCGTCATTTCGCGCGGGCCATCATCATGCCAAATCTGGTGCCCCCCGTGGTCACCGGCGAACAGGCGGCGGCCTACCGCGACCGGATTCTGTCCGCCCTGCCCGAAGGTGCGGTGTTCGAGCCCCTGATGACGCTGTATCTGACCGAAGGCACCGATCCGGCGGATGTGTGTGCCGCCCATGCCTCGGGTTTGGTCAAGGCGGTGAAGCTATATCCTGCGGGTGCCACCACCAATTCGCATGGCGGTGTGCGGAATATGGATACAGCCATGCCAGTATTGGAGAAAATGGCCGAGATCGGCCTGCCACTGTGCGTGCATGGCGAGGTGACGACGCCCGAAGTGGATATCTTCGACCGCGAGGCCGTGTTTATCGACACCGTGCTAGATCCCCTGCGGCGGCGTTTGCCCGGACTGCGCGTGGTGATGGAACATATCACCACCGAAGACGGCGCGGCCTATGCGCGCGGGGCTGGCCCCGATCTGGGGGCCACGATTACGACGCATCATCTGATCATCAACCGCAACCATATTCTGGTCGGCGGGATCAAGCCGCATTACTACTGCCTGCCGGTCGCCAAGCGGGAAAAGCATCGGCTTGCGCTGCGTGCAGCGGCCACGTCCGGCGAAGGACGGTTCTTCCTTGGCACCGATTCCGCCCCCCATGTGGACGCCATGAAAGAACACGCCTGCGGCTGTGCGGGGTGCTTTACCGCGACCAACACCATGCCGCTGCTCGCGCATGTGTTCGATGAAGATGGCGCCCTCGACCGGCTGGAGGCCTTCGCCAGTCTGAACGGCCCCGCGTTTTACCGCTTGCCTGCAAACGAATCGCGCCTGCGCCTTGTCAGACACGACACCCCGCAAACCTGGCCCGACAAGATCTTTACCGAGGCTGGCCCCGTCACCGTTTTCAACCCCGGCTATCCGGTCCATTGGTCCGTCGAGGCCTGACATCATCTTGACGAAAGGATGACCCGATGATCCCCACCAGCTTTCCCCCGCGGGACGAGATCGCCCGACTGACCGCGCGCGCGCTGCTGGAGATCAAGGCTGTGCATTTCAACGCCGAGACCCCGTTCACGCTTGCGTCGGGTCTGCCCTCTCCGACCTATATCGATTGCCGCAAACTGATCTCCTACCCGCGCATCCGGTCGATGCTGATGGATTTTATGGCTGTCACGGTGATGCGTGACGCCGGGTTCGAGGCGTTCGACAACATCGCCGGGGGTGAAACGGCAGGGATTCCCTTTGCCGCGCTTGTGGCCGAGCGTTTGGCGCTGCCGATGACCTATGTCCGCAAGAAGCCCAAGGGTTACGGGCGCAATGCACGGATCGAAGGGGCGATGACAGAAGGCCAAAGGGTGCTTCTGGTCGAGGATCTGACCACCGATGGCGGATCGAAGCTATCATTTGTCGATGCCATCCGGGAAACCGGGGCCACCTGCTCGCATACGGCAGTGATCTTTTACTATGGGATTTTCGCGGGCACCGAAGAACGTCTGGCCGACCATGGCGTGACCTTGCACCATCTGTGCACCTGGTGGGATGTGCTGGCCGAGGCCCGCGCGCAGGGTGCGTTCGACGCGTCCACCCTTTCCGAAGTCGAGTCGTTCCTGAAAGCGCCCCGCGCTTGGCAAGAGGCCCGAAAAACGTCCGATGCATGATCCGGCAAGATCCCGCCACCGATGAAATGGTTTGGGGATAAGGCTGGGGACAGAAGGCGCATAATTCTTCATTCGAATCGCAAATCGTGCGACACCGCCCCACAGGCCATCCATATCCTGTGAAGGACTTGGCCGCATCGTCTATCCGTTGTGCGCACGATACGTCATGCACAGGGTTATGAACAGGGTTGTGCCGGGATTGCCCTCGATCCCCGTCACAGGCTAAGCCCACTATCAACAACAGGGGCAGAGGCAGGACATGAGCGAACTCGCAAAGATCGGGGGCAGTATGCCCGGAGCCTTCACCGACCTCGACAGCCTGCCCCACAACACCGAGGCGGAACAGCAATTGCTGGGTGCCATCCTGACCAACAATGATGTGTATGACCGGATTGCAAGCACGGTGAAATCCGCGCATTTCTATGAACCGGTGCACCAGCGCATCTTTGAAAAAACGGCCGCCCGCATCCAGAAGAATGCGCTGGCCAGCCCGGTCACGCTGAAGCCGTTTTTCGAAGACGACGAAGCCTTGCGCGAATTGGGTGGGCCGGCCTATCTGGTCCGACTGGCTGGGGCCGCGATCAGCGCCTATGCCGCCCGTGACTATGCGCAGATAATCTATGACCTGGCCGTGCGTCGCGAATTGATCGCCCTTGGCCGCGATATCAGCAGCCGGGCCGCCAAGGTCGATATCGCCTCGGAACCACGCGACCAGATTGTCGAGGCCGAACAGCGGCTTTACAAACTGGGCGAACAGGGCGTGGCCGAGCGGGGGTTCCAGTCGTTTCTCAAGGCCGTAACCGACGCAGTGAATGTCGCGAACGCGGCCTATCAACGCGGAGGCGGTCTTGCGGGCATCTCGACCGGTCTGGTGGATCTGGACAAGAAACTGGGGGGCCTACACGAATCCGACCTGTTGATCCTTGCGGGTCGTCCGTCGATGGGCAAGACATCACTGGCCACCAACATCGCCTTCAACATCGCCAAAGCCTATAAACGTGGCCGCAAACCCGATGGGTCCGAAGGGGCGGTCGAAGGTGGCGTGGTGGGCTTTTTCAGTCTTGAGATGAGCGCCGAACAACTTGCCGCCCGGATCCTGTCGGAAGCCTCGGAAGTGCCGTCGGAACAAATCCGCCGCGGCGATATGACCGAAACGGAATTCCGCCGCTTTGTCGAGGCCGCCAAGCAACTTGAATCCTGCCCGCTGTATATTGACGACACGCCTGCCTTGCCGATCAGTCAGGTCGCGGCCCGCGCGCGCCGGCTCAAACGGACGCATGGGCTTGATGTGCTGATGATTGACTACCTGCAACTTCTGAAAGGCTCGGCCAAAAGTTCAGAGGCCAACCGGGTGCAAGAGGTGTCCGAGATCACCCAAGGGCTGAAAGCCATCGCGAAAGAGTTGAACATTCCGGTCGTCGCATTGTCGCAGTTGTCGCGCCAGGTCGAAAGTCGGGAAGACAAGCGCCCGCAACTGTCCGACCTGCGGGAGTCCGGCTCGATCGAACAGGACGCTGACGTGGTGATGTTCGTTTACCGTGACGAATACTACAAGGAACGCGAAAAGCCGGGCGATCACGAGCTGGAAAAAATGGCCGCCTGGCAGCAGATCATGGAACAGGTCCATGGCAAGGCCGAGGTGATCATCGGCAAACAGCGCCATGGTCCCATTGGCAGCGTTGACCTTAGCTTCGAAGGCCGTTTCACCCGCTTTGGCAACCTTGCCAAACCCTGGCAGGGCGAAGCTTCGGGGTACTGATCGACCCGGACCGGGCAACCGTCCGCGGCAGCGCGGTCGCGGGGGGCTCGATGCCCCCCAAGTCCGCCACCCTTTCACCGCTCCAGCCTTTTCCGCTTGACCACGCCCCCTGATCCGAGAACAAACCCCCATGGCAACACCGACCCTTTCCATCGACCTTGACGCTATCGCCGCCAATTGGCGCGCCTTGGACCGTGCATCCTCATCGGGCGTGCAAACCGCCGCCGTGGTCAAGGCTGATGCCTATGGGCTTGGCATCACCCGCGTGGCGCGCACACTGGCACAGGCAGGGGCGCGCCGGTTTTTCGTGGCGTTTGCCGAAGAGGGTGCCGTGTTGCGTCAGGCCATCGGGCCGGGACCGCAGATCTGCGTCCTGTCGGGCCATATGGCGGGCGATACCGAAATGGTGCATGACCTTGACCTGACGCCAATGCTGAACAGCATTGATCAGGTCACGCGCCACTTGGAATCGCTGCCCGGCCTGCCGTTCGGGGTGCAGCTTGATACCGGCATGAACCGGTTGGGCATGGAGGAGGCGGAATGGGAAGCCGTGGCGCCTTTCGTGCTGGATGCCGGGCCAGACCTTATCATGTCGCATCTGGCCTGTGCCGATGACTCCGACCATGCCATGAATGATCTGCAACTGACAACGTTCCACGCCATGACGGACGGCACTGGTGTTCCCAGATCGCTGGCGGCAACGGGGGGTATTCTGCTGGGATCCAGATATCACTTTGACCTGACGCGTCCAGGGATCGGTCTGTTTGGTGGGCGCCCCTACGAAGGCGCGACCCGCGTTGTGGGCTTGGGCTTGCCGGTGATCCAGACCCGCATCGTGCAACCCGGAGAAGCAGTCGGCTACTCCTGCACCTGGACGGCCGAGGCCCCCAGCATGATCGCCACTGTCTCGGGCGGCTATGCCGACGGCTTGTTGCGCGGATTGTCCAATGCGGCGGTTTTATGGGATGGCGATACGCCCTGCCCTCTGGTCGGACGGGTGTCGATGGATCTGATCACGGTTGACATAAGTCATCTGCCCTATGTGCCGCGCACCCTTGACATTCTTGGCCCACATCAGACCGTCGATGACCTTGCCGATATCGCCGGCACTATCGGATATGAGATCCTTACATCGCTGGGCGCGCGCTATACCCGCCGCTATCAGGAGGGCGGCGCGTGACGCCTGCCCTCGCGTTGCGCAGTGTCGGTCGCCCGGCCCTTGAGGTGTTGGCGGCCATCGGTCGCGTCGCCCTTTTTGCCGTCTCGGTTGTCGGACACATGTTCCGGCCGCCATTCTATCTGCGCGAGTTCGGATCACAGGTGCTTCAGGTCGGCTGGTTCAGCCTGCCGGTGGTTGGCTTGACCGCCTTGTTCACCGGGGGGGCGCTTGCACTGCAAATCTACTCCGGCGGTGCGCGGTTCAACGCGGAATCCGTCGTGCCGTCCATCGTCGCCATCGGCATGGTGCGTGAGCTTGGCCCGGTTCTGGGCGGGTTGATGGTGGCCGCAAGGGTGGCCTCCTCCATCGCCGCCGAACTGGGCACCATGAAAGTGACCGAGCAGATCGATGCTCTGACCACCCTGTCCACCAATCCGATGAAATACCTCGTGGTGCCAAGGGTGTTGGCGGCAACGCTGGCGGTGCCGTTTTTGGTGGGTATTGGCGATGCCATCGGCATCATGGGCGGCTGGCTTGTCGGCATCACGCGTCTTGACTTCAACTCGGTGACGTATCTGAAGAACACCATCGACTTTCTGGAAGGCTGGGATGTCGGATCCGGCCTGGTGAAAGGGGCCGCCTTTGGCTTCATCGTGGCGCTGATGGGCTGCTATCACGGGATGAATTCGGGACGTGGCGCGCAAGGTGTGGGCAAGGCAACCAAATCGGCCGTGGTCGCTGCCAGCGTGATGATCCTTGCCGCCAACTACCTGCTGACCGAACTGTTTTTCACCTCTTGACCATAGACAGGCACAAATGTCTGGTGTGCCACCTACATCCTGTCGGGAACGCTCATGATTAGCCTCAGTGCTGTAACAAAGGCTTTCGGGTCGAACCGTGTGCTCCAAGGTGTGGATCTGGTGATCCCGTCAGGAAAAAGCATGGTCATCATCGGCGGGTCCGGCACGGGAAAATCGGTGCTGCTCAAATGCATTCTGGGGCTGGTGCAGCACGACAGTGGCAGCATAACGCTGGATGGACAGGATGTGCGCAGGGCCGAGCGCGATGCTTTTCTGGCGCGGTTCGGAATGCTGTTTCAAGGGGGGGCCCTGTTCGACTCGCTGCGGGTCTGGGAAAACGTGGCTTTCCGCCTGATGCGTGGCGCGACCCGTCGCCCCAAGGCCGAGGCGCGCGAGATTGCGTTGGAAAAGCTGCGGCGCGTCGGGCTTGGGTCGCAGGTTGCCGATCTGTATCCGGCCGAATTGTCGGGGGGCATGCAAAAGCGGGTCGGCCTTGCCCGTGCCATCGCCGCTGAACCAGAAATCATCTTTTTCGATGAACCCACCACCGGGCTTGACCCGATCATGGCGGGCGTCATCAATGAACTGATCCGCGAAATCGTGGTCGAGATCGGGGCAACCGCAATGACCATCACGCATGACATGACGTCGGTTCGTGCCATCGCCGATGAGGTCGCCATGTTGCACGAAGGCACGATAAAATGGACAGGGCCAGTTTCTGAATTGGACACCTGTTCAGACCCTTATGTGCAGCAGTTCATCCATGGTCGCGCCGAAGGCCCGATCAACGCAATCCGCTAGGTGGGCAGGATGGACAGCGTGTTTCAGGCGGATCTTACCTTTCTGTTCGAACAGCCGTCCCTCTGGCGCAGCTTGGTGCAAACCCTGATCGTGACGACGCCGCTTGCCATTGCCCTGTCGGGCTTTGCGGTTTGGCGCGTCAGAGACAGGGGCGGCGTGACCCTGATCCTTTGGGTGGCGCTGTATCTGGTCTGGATGCTCTGGCCCCAGCCGCTTGCGCCAGAATTCGTGCTGCCTGCCCGGGTGATCTCGGTAATCGGCTGGTTCTGGCTGATCGGTGCGTGGGCGCGGCGGGTCAAATGGCACGAACCGTTGCTTTTGGTGTCCAACAGCATTGTGGTCGCCTTCCTGATCGCACTGATCCTGACCACCGGAGTCGCCTTGGTGCGTGATTTTATGGGATGGGACATGCCGATATGACGCCAACTGTTTCCCAAACGGAAACAACGCTGGCAAAAACCGGGGGGACGGTCAAACCTTTTGCAATCAGGCTTGACGCCGTCAGTGCGGACAGGAACCAAAAGGTATGAAGTGGCTGAACCTGTCCCTGCTGATCCTGTTCCCGCTGTCGTGGTTTGCCCCCCTGATGCGCGCCGGAATACTGCCTTTGTTCGGGCTGGAAGAGATTTCGGTGATGACCGGCCTGCAATCGCTTTGGGCCAGCGATCTTGTGCTGGCCCTGATCGTAACCGTGATGGCGGTCTTTGCGCCGATGGCCAAAACAATTGGGCTGGCGCTGCTGGATTTCGGCTTGCTGTCGCCACGCGCCACGCCTGCCCTGCATCTTCTGGGCAAGCTGGCGATGGCCGACGTGTTTCTGATTGCCCTCTACATCGTGGTGGTCAAGGGTATCGGGCTTGCAACGATCGAGGTCGCATGGGGGCTTTATCTGTTCACCGCCTGCGTTCTGCTAAGCCTGTTCTTGTCGTCGCGCACGGGGCAGCGGGGTTGAAGCCTGCCCTGCGTCGCGCTAGGGCTTTGGCATGAGCAAAGCGTCCTCCGCCTATACCTGCACCTCCTGCGGTGCCGTGCACAAGAAATGGCAGGGCCGCTGCGATGGCTGTGGCGCGTGGAATTCCATTGTCGAGGAAGCACCGCTGTCGTCCGGGCCCAAGTCGCTTGGCGCCAAAGGTCGCACCATCCTGCTGTCAGACCTTGCCACCGCGGAAGATCCCCCCGCGCGCGCAAGTTCCGGCATCGACGAATTGGACCGCGTTCTGGGCGGGGGGCTGGTGCCGGCTTCGGCCATTCTTGTGGGTGGCGATCCGGGCATAGGAAAATCGACGCTGCTCTTGCAAGCCGCCGCAAGTTTTGCCCGCACAGGATTGAAAATTTTATATATTTCTGGAGAGGAGGCCTCGGCCCAAGTGCGGATGCGCGCCCAACGCCTTGGCCTGCAAGACGCACCTGTAAGTCTGGGCACAGAAACCAATCTGCGCGATATCCTGACCACTCTGGATGCCGAACGTCCGGACTTGGCCATCATCGACTCGATCCAAACCATGTGGCTGGACACTGTCGAGGCCGCCCCCGGCAGTGTGTCACAGGTGCGCGCCGCCGCACATGAGTTGGTGACATTTGCCAAAAAGCGCGGTGTCGCGGTCATTCTGGTGGGTCATGTCACCAAGGACGGCCAGATCGCCGGTCCGCGCGTTGTGGAACACATGGTGGATACGGTGCTTTATTTTGAAGGCGAACGCGGCCATCAGTTCCGCATCCTGCGTGCCGTGAAAAACCGCTTTGGTCCTGCGGACGAGATTGGCGTGTTCGAAATGACGGGAAATGGTCTGGCACAAGTTACCAACCCGTCGGCGCTGTTCCTGTCGGACCGTGACCGGCCGGCCCCCGGATCTGTGGTGTTTGCCGGCATCGAAGGCACCCGTCCGGTGCTGACCGAGATTCAGGCACTCGTCGCGCCTTCAACTCTTGGCACGCCGCGCCGCACGGTCGTCGGGCTCGATTCGGGACGCCTGTCCACGATACTGGCGGTTCTCGAAGCACGCTGTGGAATTCCCTTTACCGGGCTGGACGTGTTCCTCAACGTAGCGGGCGGGTTGCGTGTAAACGAACCCGCCGCTGATCTGGCCGTGGCCGGAGCGCTGCTTTCCGCGCGCGAGGATGTGGCAATTCCGCCAGACATGGTGCTTTTCGGGGAAATCTCGCTCTCTGGTGCGCTGCGCCCGGTGGGTCAGACCGAAAACAGGTTGAAAGAGGCCTCGAAACTTGGTTTTCAGCAGGCCACCCTGCCCACGGGGTCGAAAACCGCGGGCGGAACGGATATGCGGTTGCGTGACATGCCCGATCTGACCGCCTTTGTCGGCGAGATGTTCGGCGCGGGATGACGCGCCACAAAGGAGCGGATGATGGAAGGCTTTACTTTGGTTGACGGACTCGTGGCGGGCGTAATTGTCCTGTCGGCGATCCTCGCCTATTCGCGTGGCCTCGTGCGCGAGGCCATGGCCATTGCAGGTTGGGTCGGGGCCGCCGTTCTGGCCTTCATCTTTGCCCCGGCGGCACAACCGCTGATCAAGGAACTGCCGGTCGTTGGAAAATTCCTTGGCGAAAGTTGCGAATTGTCGATCATCGGGGCCTTCGCCGCCGTCTTCGCTGTGGGGCTGGTGATTGCGGCGTTGTTCACGCCGCTGTTCTCCAGCGTGGTTCAACGGTCTGCCATCGGTGGCATTGATCAGGCGCTTGGCTTTCTGTTTGGTGTCGCACGCGGTGTCATTCTGGTCGCCGTCGCCTTCATCGTCTATGATCGCGCCGTTGCCGCCAACACCATCCCGATGGTGGATGGCTCGCGTTCCGCCAAGGTATTTGCCAGCTTTCAGGCCAATATTGACGAAAGCATCCCGCAGGATGCACCGGGCTGGATTGTCTCGCGCTACAACGAGCTTACGGCAGCCTGTGCCGCACCGGCATCACCGCTTGGAACTGCCCCTGCCGGAAACTGATTGCCGCGCCGCAGCAAATAGGCGCGGCGGATGTGCCTTTCGGTGCGTGACACTGGCGTAACCATGCCGTAAACGATGGCCATCCGCCTTAAATGGAGTCGCCCGATGCGCCCGTTCCTGTCCCACCCCTTTGATGATGACAAGTTGAAAGAGGAATGCGGGATCTTTGGTGTCATTGGCGTCGCAGATGCCGCAAATTTCGTGGCCCTTGGCCTGCACGCGCTGCAACACCGCGGGCAAGAGGCGGGCGGCATCGTCAGCTATCACCCCGATCAGGGCTTCAACTCGGCCCGGCGTTTCGGCTATGTGCGTGACAACTTCACCAAGGCCGATGTGATGGACACCCTGCCCGGGCAGCTGGCCATCGGCCATGTGCGCTATTCTACGGCCGGCTCCAAAGGGGCAACTGCAATCCGCGATGTGCAGCCCTTCTTCGGCGAGTTCTCGATGGGCGGCTGTGCCATTGCGCACAACGGCAACCTGACCAATGCAACCGCCCTGCGCAAAGAGCTGATCGAACGCGGCTCGATCTTCCAGTCCTCCTCTGACAGCGAATGCATCATCCATCTGATGGCGCGCTCGATCCAGAAGAACCTCAGCGAACGCATCAAGGATGCCCTGCGCGCCTGCGAAGGTGCCTTTTCGGTTGTCGCAATGACCCGGACCAAACTGATCGGCGTGCGGGACAGTCTTGGCGTCCGCCCCCTGGTGCTCGGCCGTATCGGCGACAGCGGTTGGGCGCTGTCGTCCGAAACCTGTGCTCTCGACATTATCGGTGCCGATTTTGTGCGCGAGATCGACCCCGGCGAAATGGTGGTGATCGAAGGCAACAAGGTGATCTCGACCCGCCCCTTCAACCCGGCCCCATCGCGCTTTTGCATCTTCGAACAGGTCTATTTCTCCCGCCCTGACAGCATTATCGGCGGCAGATCGGTTTATGAAACGCGCCGTCAGATCGGCGTCGAACTGGCCCGCGAAGCCCCCGTCGAAGGCGATCTGGTCTGTCCGGTTCCCGACAGCGGCACCCCCGCAGCCATCGGCTACAGTCAGGAGTCGGGGATCCCCTATGCCATGGGCATCATCCGCAACCAGTACATGGGCCGGACCTTCATCGAGCCGACCGAGTCGATCCGCAACATGGGTGTGAGGCTCAAACTCAATGTGAATCGCGCGCTGATCAAGGGCAAACGGGTGATCCTCGTTGACGACTCGGTGGTGCGTGGCACGACCTCGCGTAAAATCAAGGACATGATCCTCGAAGCCGGCGCCGCCGAGGTGCACTTCCGCATTGCCTCGCCGCCGACCGCCTGGCCCTGCTTTTACGGCGTTGATACGCCCGAACGCTCAAAACTCCTCGCAGCCACCATGTCTGAGGATGAAATGCGCGAATGGATCGGCGTCGACAGCCTGAAGTTCATCTCGCTTGACGGCCTCTACCGCGCGGCCGGCGAAGCCGCAGGCCGCGATGCCGCTGCACCCCGCTTCTGCGACGCCTGCTTTTCCGGCGACTACCCTGTCACCCCGTCCGACAAGATCGCCGAAGGCTTCGAGATGAAAGCCGCAGAATAGCCCCCAGCCCTTTATCTTGGCACAAATATCCCACGGGGGCCCGGGGGTGTGAAACCCCCGGTTCAACGCCAGCGACCGGAGCAGACCATGACCCAGAAAACCGCTCTCATCACCGGCGCCTCGCGCGGGCTTGGTGCAGCGCTGGCCGAAGAATTGGCTTTGCGCGGCTGGCAGGTGGTGGGGGTTGCGCGCACCGTTGGCGGGCTTGAGGATCTGGATGACCGGGTAAAAGCGTCCGGTCTTCCGGGCGCAGGCGGCCTGACCCTCGCCCCGATGGATATACTCAACGAAGACGCGATGCGCCATTTGTGTCGGTCGATCCATGAACGCTGGGGCGGGCTACAATTCTGGGCGCACACCGCGGTACATGCAACAGCCTTGTCGCCGGCCCCCTCGATCGACATGAAGGATCTGGACAAATCCATTGCAGTCAATCTGCGGGCAGCGGCGTTTCTGATCACCATGGTCGACCCCCTTCTGCGCACAGGGCTGGGCACCGCGATGTTTTTTGACGACCCGGTTGCCACGCAGAAATTCGGCGCGGCCTACGGGGCCAGCAAGGCAGGTCAGATCACCATGGCACGCAACTGGCAGGCCGAAGGCCAGCGCATTGGTCCGCGCGTCCTTGTGGAAACGCCACGCCCGATGGCCACAGCGGTGCGCGCAAGGTTCTACCCCGGCGAGGACCGCAGCCCCCTTGCCACCCCAAGGGACGAAGCCGCACGCCTGATCGACCTTATTTAAGCGCCTCTGCCATCGCCTCCCACAGGGCCTCGGTGGGTTCCACCCCGATCGACAACCGGATGAAACCCTCGGGCACCGCATCGCCCCAGCGCGCGCGGCGCTCTCCCGCCGAATGGGTGCCGCCAAAGCTGGTCGAGCGCACCAGATAGGGGCATCGTTCCAAAAACGCCTCGGCCACGGTCGCGTCTTTCAGTGTCATCCCGATCAGAAACCCGAACCCCGCCATCTGTTGCGCCGACAATGCGTGCGAAGGATCTTCCGGCAACCCCGGATAGCGCAGGTTCAGAACCGCCGGCTGCTCGGCAAGCCGCGCCGCTATCACGCCAGCGGTCTTGCACATCCTTTCAAGCCGCACCTCAAGCGTCTCCAGACCGCGATGCACCAGCCACGCCTCCATCGAGCCCGGCACAGCCCCGGACAAGCGTCGCCAGTCGCGGACCCGTGCCATCCGGGCAGAATCCCGGCCTGCAACATGGCCGAACAGGGCGTCAGAATGCCCCGCCGGCGCCTTGGTATCGGCGGCCACCACAAGATCGGCGCCAAGGTCCAAGGGGCGCTGCATCAGCGGCGTCATCGTGGTGTTGTCCACAATCACCACCGCTCCCGCCACATGGGCACGCGCCACAACATCGGCGATATCCACGACATCCAGACCGGGGTTGGACGGCGTTTCCAGATAAACCACTGCGGCGCCAGTGAAATCTGCTGTGGCATAGTCCAGCGTGGGGATCTGCACCACATCGACGCCAAGGGGGGCCAGAAAGCCTTGCGACAGGACGCGCGTCACATAATAACCGTCCGAAGGAAGAACCACCCGGTCTCCGGCCTTCAGCGTCGCAAAAAGTGCGGCCGAAATCGCGCCCATGCCACTTGGGAATGTGACCGTTTCGGCATCTTCCAGCAGCGACAACTGGGCTTCGACCGCCTCCCATGTCGGGGTGCCGTTGCGGGCATAGATATATGGTGCGCCTTGCACATCGGGCAGGTGATAACTGGTGGATGTGGTCAGAGGCAGCGACACCGGATCGCCTTTTTGCAGCTTCGCGCTGCGGTGATGCAAAAGCCCGGCCAAGCGGTGCTGCATTTCGGTGTCCATCGCCTACCCCTTTGATCTTGCGGTCCCAACCATCTGACAGCGACTGGGAAATGACAAGGGACGGACATGAAAAGGGGGCCATCCGGCCCCCCATTCTTTGCGCTATTCCGCGACGGTGACTTTGGCCATCCGGTCCGGATCGGTCACTTCGCCGTTGCGGCCCGCGCCCTTCTTGATGGCATCAACCACCTCCATCCCCGAAATCACCCGGCCGACCACGGTGTATTGGCCGTTCAGAAAGTCACCCGGCGCAAACATGATGAAAAACTGGCTGTTGGCACTGTTGGGGTCCTGACTGCGCGCCATGCCGACCACACCGCGCTCAAAGCTGATCTGCGAGAACTCGGCTGGCAAGTCCGGCAGGGAAGACCCCCCCATGCCCGCCCGCGACGTATCGCCGCTGGCCTTGCCGAAGGCCACATCACCGGTCTGCGCCATGAAGCCGTCGATTACCCGGTGAAACACCACACCGTCATATTGGCCATCTTTGGCCAATGCGGTGATCTGCGCCACATGCTTGGGGGCGACATCGGGCAACATGTCGATCACGATCTGACCACTCGCCTCGCCAGCCACCTCGATCAAAAGGTTGGGGCCGGGGCCATCGTCGGCCTGCGCCATCACCGGGGTTGCCATCTGGCTGATCGCGTAGCCCCCGACTATCGCCAGACCAAGCGCGAAGACCCCGCCCGCAATGAAGGTGTCACGCGACATCGGCAGCCACCCGCACTGTAATCATCCGGTCAGGGTTGGCTGGTGGCTCGCCACGGGTGATCTTGTCCACATGCTCCATGCCCGCAATCACCCGGCCATAGACGGTATATTGGCCATTCAGGAAGTGATTGTCGGCGAAATTGATGAAAAACTGACTGTTGGCGCTGTTCGGATTTTGCGACCGTGCCGCACCCAATGTGCCGCGATCATGGGGCAGCTTTGAAAACTCTGCTGGCACGTCCGGCAGATCCGACCCACCTGTGCCCGCGCGACGCAGGTTGAAGTTGTTTTCCATATTCCCGTTTTCCACGTCACCGGTCTGCGCCATGAAGCCGTTTATGACGCGGTGAAAGCAGACGTTGTCATAGGCTTTCGCGCGGGCAAGGTCCTTCATCCGCGCGCTGTGCTTTGGGGCCACGTCGGCCAACAGTTCGATCACCACTTCGCCGTCTTTCAGCGTCACGATGATGGTGTTTTCGGGGTCTTTGATCTCGGCCATCTTGACAGGGTCCTTCCATTATCTGGCGGGAAATCTAATCACCAAGCCCGCCCAAGGAAAGGGGGGGACTGCGCAGATTGGTTGACCTGAGCGGCATTCCGGCCGAAACAGGGTGCGGTAATTCGACATCAGGAGTCCGCCATGGGCTGGAAAACACTCGACGACATCGGTCTTGCGGGAAAGACCGTATTGGTCCGCGTTGACATCAACGTGCCGATGGAGGCCGGTCGCGTGACCGACACCACCCGCATCGACAAGATCAAACCCACGGTCGAGGACATCATTGCGCGCGGGGGGCGGGTTGTCTTGCTGGCGCATTTTGACCGGCCCAAGGGCAAAGTCGTGCCCGAGATGAGCCTGTCGCACGTTGCGGGTGCGCTGGAGGCGAGCCTCGGCCGCAAGGTGGTGTTTGGGACCGATTGCGTCGGTCAGGCCGCGCAGGACGCTTTGGCAAAAGCCGCACCCAGCGACGTGGTGCTTTTGGAAAACACCCGGTTCCATCCCGGTGAGGAAAAGAACGATCCGGCCCTTGCCGCCGAGATGGCAAAACTGGGCGATATCTTCGTGAACGATGCCTTTTCCGCAGCCCACAGGGCGCATGCCTCGACGGAAGGTCTGGCGCGGCTTTTGCCCGCCGCAGCCGGACGCCTGATGGAGGCAGAATTACGTGCCCTTGAAGCAGCTCTCGGGACGCCGAAACGCCCCGTTGTGGCGGTTGTGGGCGGGGCGAAGGTTTCAACCAAGCTTGATCTGTTGGGAAATCTCGTCACAAAGGTTGACCACTTGGTCATCGGCGGCGGCATGGCCAACACCTTCCTTGTGGCCCAGGGAATCGAGGTCGGCAAATCACTGGCCGAACGCGATCTGGCCGACACGGCGCGTGACATCTTGACCAAGGCCAAGACGGCAGGCTGCACCATCCACCTGCCCGTCGATGTGGTCGTTGCACGCGAGTTCAAAGCGGATGCCGCGCATGATGTAGTGGCGGCAACGGACTGTCCGGCCGACGCGATGATCCTCGACGCCGGTCCGATGAGCGTGGCCGCCATCGTCAAGGTCTTCGAATCCTGCCAGACCCTGCTTTGGAATGGTCCTCTGGGGGCCTTCGAGCTGACGCCATTTGATGCCGCGACAAATGCTGCGGCAAAATCGGCGGCGGCGCTGACGCGCGAGGGCAAACTGATTTCGGTCGCGGGCGGTGGCGATACCGTCTCGGCCCTGAATCAGGCTGGGGCGGCGGGTGATTTCACCTTCATTTCTACTGCGGGGGGGGCCTTTCTGGAATGGATGGAAGGCAAGGAACTGCCTGGCGTGGCCGCGCTTAACGCATGAGCGATACCGCCCTTGCCTCGGATTACCGAAAGGCGGACTGGGCGCTGATCACGGGCGCGTCCGATGGAATCGGACGTGCCTTGGCCACCGAGGCGGCAAAAGCGGGCTACAATGTTATCCTGACCGGGCGTCGTGCGGACAGGCTTGAAAGCCACGCAGAAGCCCTGCGTCGGGCGTATTTCGTGGCGACAATCTGCATAACCGCCGATCTGTCTGACCCTGATGCCGCCGAGGCGCTTTGGACCGAGTCGGCACAGGCCGGGCGCATTGCTGTTCTGGTCAATGCTGCGGGACTTGGGCGCAACGGCGCGTTTCTTGACCCTGAGGGCTGGCTGCGCGAGTCGGAATCGATTCTTGTCAACGTGATCTCGGCCACGATCTTGATGAAGCGCGCTCTGGCGCATATGGCGGCGAATGGTGGCGGACGGATCCTGAATGTGGCATCTGCTGCAGGGTTCATGCCGGGGCCGAACATGGCCGTCTATGGCGCTACAAAGGCCTATCTGCTGTCGTTGTCCGAAGCTGTGGCCGAAGAAGCGGCCAAGGATGCGGTGTTCATCACAGCGCTGTGCCCCGGCGCCACAACCAGTGGCTTTTTCACCGCCGATGGGGCTGAAAAAGCCACGCTGCTGACCCGCCTTCTGCCAATGGCTTCGGCCGAGTCGGTTGCAGTTACCGGTTGGGCCGGACTCGAAAAAGGCCGGCGCGTGGTGGTGACAGGCTGGCTGACCAAGATCTTTGCCTTCTCGCCCCGCCTGATGCCGCGTCGGGTCACGACCTGGATCACCGGACAGGTGTTCAAGCGCCGCTGGTAGCCACGCGGATGTTTTCGCCCGACCGTTAGCGTCACCATGATTGCGACCCGCAAGCCATGCGGCTATCCAAGGATCGGACAACAGATTATTTCAAAGGATCATTCAGATGAACTTCGCGCAAGCGGCCGAACAGATCGGCAAGGGCAACGGCTTTATCGCGGCTCTCGACCAGTCGGGCGGATCGACGCCAAAGGCCCTGCGGCTTTATGGCGTGCCCGAGGATGCGTATTCGGGCGAGGCGGCGATGTATGACATGATCCACGCCATGCGGTCACGCATCATCACCGCACCCGCCTTTACCGGGGACAAGGTTGTGGGCGCGATCCTGTTTGAACAGACCATGGACCGCGACATCGACGGGATCCCTACCGCGACGTATCTGTGGGACAACCGCGGCGTGGTGCCTTTTCTGAAGATCGACAAGGGGCTGGAGCCCGAGGCTGATGGCGTGCAGCTGATGAAGCCGATGCCGGATCTGGACACATTGCTTGTCCGCGCGGTGAAGGCGGGTGTGTTCGGCACCAAGGAACGTTCGGTCATCAATGCCGCCAATGCCAAGGGAATTGCCGCCATCGTGGCACAGCAGTTTGCCATCGGTGCGCAGGTGGCCGCCCATGGCATGATGCCGATGCTTGAGCCCGAGGTCACGATTTCCATCGCCGACAAAGCCGAGGCCGAAGCGATTTTGTTGGCCGAACTTCTGAACGGTCTCGAAGCCCTGCCCGAAGGACGGCAGGTGATGTTGAAGCTTTCGTTGCCGTCGGTTGACAATTTCTATGCGCCGCTGGTTGATCATCCCAGGGTGCTGAAGGTGGTGGCCCTCTCGGGCGGATACAGCCGCAATGATGCCAACGCCATTCTGGCGCGCAACCGCGGCCTTATCGCCAGTTTCAGCCGCGCATTGACCGAAGGCCTGTCTGCCCAGCAAACAGATGCCGAATTCAATGCGGTCCTTGCCGGCGCCATCGACAGCATCCACGCAGCGTCCATCGCTGGTTGATGCGCCTGATCGTGATAGGAATTCCCGATTGGGGGATTCCCTTTGCGAATCAGATATGCGATGGTCTGCGAAAGGTTCGAAAACAGGACCGCAAGAGGCAATCAAATGACGGCACAGGGCGCTCGCCCCGCGATTGGCGGCATTCTTTATCTGGTCGTGGCTTTCACGCTTGGGGCCTATTTCACCTTTGCCGCCGTGCAGGGCGAGTATGGGGTGTTTCGTCAGGTCCAGATCCGCGCCGAAGCCGAGGCGTTGCGGATAGAGCGTGACCGGCTGTACCAAGATCTGGGTAAAATCAGCAACCTGACCGCGCGCCTGTCCGACCGGTATCTGGATGTGGACCTTCTGGATGAACGTGTCCGGGATGTGCTGGGGTACGTTCGCGCCGACGAAATCGTGATCCGCTAAGCCTTTTTGTTCACCGCATGGCTGCCCCGTCGCTGGCGGGGCTTTTTTGTTGCGCACTCAGCTGCAGTTTGGCGCATTTTTTGTTTTGCCCAACAAAACCCGATGCGCTATGGATAGTTTAACACTGAACTATCTATGCCACTGACGGGAGGGTGCCGCATATGGCCGCCAAGAAACCAGCCGAGAGGCCGAACGCCTCGAAGGACGAGTTGCTGAAGTATTACCGCGAGATGCTGCTGATCCGCCGGTTCGAGGAAAAGGCGGGCCAGTTGTATGGCATGGGCCTGATCGGTGGCTTTTGTCACCTGTACATCGGCCAAGAAGCGGTGGTTGTCGGCCTTGAAGCCGCGACCAAGGACGGTGACAAGCGCGTCACCAGTTACCGCGACCACGGCCACATGCTGGCCTGCGGTATGGACCCGAAGGGCGTGATGGCCGAACTGACCGGGCGCATCGGCGGTTATTCCAAGGGCAAGGGCGGCTCGATGCACATGTTCTCGAAAGAGAAGCATTTCTACGGCGGCCATGGCATCGTCGGGGCGCAAGTGCCATTGGGTGCGGGCTTGGCGTTCGCGGACAAGTATCTGGGCAATGACAATGTGACCTTCACCTACTTCGGCGATGGCGCAGCCAATCAGGGCCAGGTCTATGAAGCCTACAACATGGCCGAGCTTTGGAACCTGCCGGTGGTTTTCGTGATTGAAAACAACGGCTATGCCATGGGCACCTCTGTCAAACGCTCCACCAAGTCTCCGTCCCTGTGGGAACGCGGCGCCGCGTATGGCATCAAGGGCGAAGCGGTGGATGGCATGGATGTGCTGGCCGTGAAGGCTGCGGGGGAAAAGGCGGTTGCCGCCTGCCGTGCGGGTCAGGGGCCCTACATTCTGGAAATGATGACCTATCGCTACCGGGGCCATTCGATGTCGGACCCGGCCAAGTATCGCACGCGCGAGGAGGTGGAAAAGATGCGTAGCGAAAAAGACGCCATCGAACATGTCCGCGACCTGTTGTTGCAAGGGGGGCATGCCAGCGACGAAGACCTGAAAGCCATCGACAAAGAGATCAAGGCCAGGGTCAACGACGCGGCGGAATTCGCCAAAGAAAGCCCAGAGCCTCCGGTCGAGGAACTCTGGACTGATATCTACGCCTGAGGGGGAACGACACATGGCAACCGAAATATTGATGCCCGCGCTTTCCCCGACGATGGAAGAGGGCACACTGGCCAAATGGCTGGTGAAAGAAGGCGACGTGGTGAAGTCCGGCCAGATTCTGGCAGAGATCGAAACCGACAAAGCCACGATGGAATTCGAGGCGACCGATGAAGGGATCATCGGCAAGCTGCTGGTGGCCGAGGGCACGGCTGGCGTGAAGGTGAACACGCCGATTGCCGTGGTCATCGAAGACGGCGAAACCATCAGCGAAACGTCTACCCCAAAATTGGCCGCTGCCGTAGCAACCGCAGCCGAAGCCCCGGCGTCGGTTCCAGCACAGGCTGCGGCGCCCGCGCCTGCCCCAGTCGTGGCCGCCAAAGGCTGGCCACACAGCGACCTGCCGGAAGGTGCGACAAAAACCATGACCGTGCGTGAAGCCCTGCGCGAAGCCATGGCCGAAGAAATGCGCCGCGATCCCAACGTCTTCCTTATGGGGGAAGAGGTCGGCGAATACCAAGGCGCCTACAAGATCAGTCAGGGTTTGCTTGACGAATTCGGCGCCAAGCGTGTGGTCGATACCCCGATCACAGAACACGGCTTTGCCGGAATCGCGGTCGGCGCAAGCTGGGGCGGGCTTCGCCCGATTGTTGAATTCATGACCTTCAACTTCGCGATGCAGGCGATTGACCATATCATCAACTCGGCCGCCAAGACGCTGTATATGTCGGGTGGCCAGATGGGCAGCCCGATGGTGTTCCGTGGCCCGAACGGTGCCGCCGCCCGTGTGGGTGCGCAGCATTCTCAGGATTATTCGGCCTGGTATGCCGCCATTCCGGGGTTGAAGGTCTGCATTCCTTATTCGGCGGCGGATGCCAAGGGTTTGCTGAAAACCGCGATCCGCGATCCGAACCCGGTGATCTTCCTTGAAAACGAAATCCTCTATGGTCGCAGCTTCGATGTGCCGACCGATCCGGATTTCACTATTCCCTTTGGCAAGGCGTCGATCATCCGGACGGGCAAGGATGTGACCATCGTCAGCTTCGGGATCGGGGTGGCGCACGCGCTGATCGCCGCCGAGGCACTGGCAAAGGACGGGATTGAGGCCGAAATCATCAACCTGCGCACCTTGCGACCGATCGACTATGATACGGTCATCGCCTCGGTGCAGAAAACCAACCGCTGCATTACGGTCGAGGAAGGCTTTCCCGTAGGGTCGATCGGCGACCATCTGGCCTCCACGATCATGCAGCGCGCGTTCGACTATCTGGACGCACCCGTTGTCACCTGCACCGGCAAGGATGTGCCGATGCCCTATGCCGCGAACCTTGAAAAATTCGCACTGATCACTCCGGTGGAAATCGCCACCGCAGTGAAATCCGTCTGCTATCGCTAAGGGGGACGCCATGGCGACCGAAATATTGATGCCCGCGCTCTCGCCCACGATGGAAGAGGGCACATTGGCGAAATGGCTGGTGAAAGAGGGCGATACCGTCAAATCCGGCCAGATTCTGGCCGAGATTGAAACCGACAAGGCCACGATGGAATTCGAGGCCACCGACGAAGGCACCATCGGCAAGATCCTTGTCGCCGAAGGCACGGCTGGGGTGAAGGTGAATGCCCCCATCGCGGTGCTGCTGGAAGACGGCGAAAGCCTGTCTGACGTCAAGCCAGCCGCCGCCACTGCTGCCCCTGCCGCTGCCACGCCTGTGGTTGCCGCTGCGGCTCCGGTCGTGTCGGCCCCGACGCAAGCGGCACCTGCGGCTGGCTCTGGCGCGCGGGTGTTTGCGTCGCCGCTCGCGCGGCGGATCGCGAAGGAAAAGGGTCTGGACCTGAGCGCGGTACAAGGCTCCGGGCCACATGGTCGCATTGTGCGTGCGGATGTAGAGGGTGCGCAAGCGGCCCCGAAGGCCACAGCACCCACCGCAGCGGCCCCCGCCGCCGCTGCACCCGCGCCGGCAAAGTCTGCGATGCCCACAGGGATGGCAGCGGAAACCGTGCTGAAAATGTACGCCGACCGCACCTTTACCGAGGTGCCGTTGGATGGCATGCGCCGCACCATCGCGGCCCGCCTGACCGAAGCCAAGCAAACCATCCCGCATTTCTACCTGCGCCGCTCGGTGCAGCTTGATGCCTTGATGACCTTCCGCGAGACGCTGAACGCGTCGCTTTCATCGCGTGGGGTAAAGCTGTCGGTCAATGACTTCATCATCAAGGCCTGCGCACAGGCCCTGCAGGCCGTGCCCGATTGCAATGCGGTCTGGGCGGGTGATCGGATCCTGAAGCTGAAGCCATCGGATGTGGCGGTCGCAGTGGCGGTCGAAGGTGGCCTGTTCACGCCGGTGCTGCGGGACGCCGACAAGAAGTCCCTGTCGGCGCTTTCGGCCGAGATGAAGGATTTGGCGGCACGCGCCAAGACCAAGAAACTGGCCCCGCATGAATATCAGGGCGGAAGTTTTGCGATCTCCAACCTCGGGATGATGGGGATCGAGAATTTCGACGCCGTCATCAACCCGCCGCATGGATCCATCCTCGCGGTCGGCGCAGGCATCAAAACGCCGGTGGTCAAGGCGGATGGCACGATTGGAGTGGCCAATGTGATGTCGATGACCCTGTCGGTCGATCACCGGGTGATTGACGGCGCACTTGGGGCTGCGTTCCTGAAAGCGGTGATCGAGGCGCTGGAAAATCCGATGTCGATGCTGGCCTGAGTCAGGCTTTGTCAAAAAAAGGAAAGGCCCCGAGTTTTGCTCCTCCGGGCCTTTTTCATGAAAACCGTTTCTTGGCGTGAAGCGGCGTTATTGGTCCGATATAACCTGATCCATGGTGATGGAAGGCTGCGAACAGCCTGCTTCGCCAACCACACGGGCGGGCACTCCGGCGACCGTCTTGCAGGGCGGGACATCGTGCAACACCACCGATCCGGCGGCGATGCGGGTGCACTTGCCAATGGTGATATTGCCCAGCACCTTGGCCCCTGCCCCGATCAGAACGCCATCCCCTATCTTGGGATGCCGGTCGCCGTCTTCCTTTCCGGTGCCGCCAAGGGTCACCGAATGCAGCATCGACACATTGTCACCCACCACAGCAGTTTCCCCAATCACGATGGAATGGGCATGGTCGATCATGATGCCCCGCCCGACCCGCGCCGCAGGGTGAATATCGACACCAAAGACTTCTGATACACGCATCTGCACGAAATAGGCCAGATCACGGCGGCCATGGGTCCAAAGCCAATGGCCGATCCGGTACGCCTGCACCGCCTGAAAGCCCTTGAAGAACAGGATCGGCTGCAAATACCGGTGGCATGCCGGGTCACGATCCACCACTGCCATCAGATCGGCGCGTGCCGCCGCCCCCAGATCGGGGTCGTCCTGATAGGCTTGATCCGCGATTTCGCGCAGAATCTGCTCGCCCATCTCGGCCGAGGCGAGCTTGAACGAAAACCGATAGGCCAATGCCTGTTCCATGGTCGCGTGGTGCAGCAGCGACGAATGGATCATCGCCCCCAGAAGTGGATCTTCCTTGATTGCGGCCTCGGCCTCGTCGCAGACCCGTGACCAGACCGGATCGAGGGGCGACAGTTTCAGTTTACGCTCGGCCATGGCACGATCCTTCATAGGGGTTGTCCGCAACTGTAGCAGGTTGCGGGCTTGTTCAACAGATAGGGCGAAATTCACACTACACAAAGAGTCGGAAGCGGCGAATCCCGGAACAGGAAACGGCGCAGGGCGGATATGTTATCTTGCCTGACCATGTGTCCGGCCCCCGGATCGGCATGCTCGGTGACGGTGGCCCCATCATGCGCAAAGCCACCCCGCTGTCTAGCACCCTTTGGCAGACGCGATATCATTCCCGCACATGTAGCGGCGGCAAGACCCGTTCGATCTGCGCCCGCATGGGTTCATATTGCGGGGGCAGTTTCAACGCTTGGCCCAAAGTGTCGGCCGGCTCGTCTATGGCAAAGCCGGGCGGATCCGTGGCAATCTCGAACAGCACGCCCCCCGGTTCTCGAAAGTAGATTGCATTGAAATACTGCCGGTCCTTCATATCTGTCGTGCGATGTCCGGCCGTCGCCAGACGGTCCATCCAAGCGGCCTGTTCGGCGTCATCCTTGGCGCGAAAAGCGATGTGGTGAATGGTGCCCGCACCGGGACGACCAGCAGCGGCACCAGACACGCGGATCACATCGACGATCCGGCCCCGTTCGGCGCCGGGGACCATCAGTCGATGCCGCTCGGTCGCGCCATCGTATTCCACACCCATGGCCTGATACCCGAACACATCGGTCAACACGCGCAGGGTGCGATCGGGATCACGTTCCCATAGTGTCACGGAATGAAAGCCATGCGCGTCCTGCGCGTCGGGACTTTCGATCAGTTCTACCGGGGCACCGTCAGGATCGCGCAGCGTGATCACCCGTTCGCCAAAGCGCAGACTTTGGCCTGCTGCGGCAATGTCCCGCGTGGCCAGATCCTCCGTGATCCGGTCAAAATTGGAGGTCGGCAACGCATAGGCATAGGCCGATGCCATGCCCGGCCCCACCTGTCCCCGCCCGGCATCGACAAAGGGAAAGAAGGTCAGGATCGTGCCCGGACTTCCGACAGCGTCGCCGTAGTAAAGATGATAAGTGCCGGGATCATCGAAGTTGACAGTGCGCTTGACCAGTTTCTGGCCCAACGTACCTGTAAAGAAATCGACATTCGGTTGCGGTGCGCCGGAAATGGCGGTGACGTGATGGATACCGGGAATGGTGGTCATCTTGCGCTCCTGCTGCCCCGGAGTGAGGCGTTACAAGCAAGATAGGCATAAGGCGGTCGCGCAAAACCCCAATTTTAGAACCAAAATTGTGCAATTTTGCACCGATCAGGACTACACCTGACCCGCGATCCAGCCGCGAAACGCGATCAGCGGCGCACGGGGCGGTGCGTCGCGGGGCCAGACAAGAAAGTAACTGCCCATGCCATGCCCACGCACCGGCCAAGCCGAGATCAGACGTCCGTCGCGCAACGCCTCCTCAATCAGGAACAACGGCAACAGCGCCACGCCAAGCCCGTGGATGGCGGCTTGGGTCATGGTTGCGAATTGATCAAACAGCATGCCAGCCGGACGCTGCCCCGGGATGCCCTGTTGCGCCAGATACCTACCCCATGCGCCGGGACGGCTTTCCAATTGCAGCAAAGGCAAGCCCAGCAGACCCTGGGCCGCGGTCAGCGGCACCGGCAGCAGCGCAGGCGCACAAACCGGCAGAACCTCTTCTTCCATCAGCAACAGATGGTCTGCCCCCGGCCAGTCGGCACGGCCAAAGTGGATGGCGGCATCAAAACCGTCGCTGGCGAAGTCGAACGGACGCAGGCGGGTGGACAGGTTCACCGTTATCCCCGGATGC
>JBKBOF010000028.1:11313-25297 GCA_046294955.1 Paracoccaceae bacterium | reverse complement strand
GGTGTATTCGGGGCCATTGTCGACACTGAACGTGCCCGACTTGAACAGCCACTCGAAAAACAAAACGAGGCTTAGTGTCACCCGTTCGGCAGGCAGCGAGAAGTCGACCTCGATCCCCAGCCCTTCGCGGTTGAAGTCATCAAGGACATTCAGCAGGCGAAACGCACGACCGTCACCCAGCCTGTCGGCCATGAAGTCCATCGACCAGGTCACATTTGGCTTGTCGGGCACAGCCAAAACGTCGGGCTTCTCCCGTTTCAGCCGCTTACGGGGCTTGATCCGCAGGTTCAGTTCCAGCTCGCAGTAGATCCGATCGTCGAGCTTGTGGGTCCTAGGATGCCCCTTCACTTTGCGCTCGTGCTGTAAACACAGGCCAAAACCCCAAGTCTTTCGTGCATCCGTCAGCCCTGTCAGTAGATCGGCGATCTCTTCATTCTCGTCCTTCAGCTGCGGGCTGTAACGATAGCAGGTCTCGCTGACCCCGAAAGCTCGACAGGCCAGTGCTATGCTGACACCGCGTCGGTCCACCGCCGTTTCGGCCATCTCCCGGCGTTGAGATGGCCCAGTCACTTTTTTCCAAGGGCTTCCTTGAGCAAATCGTTCTGCATGCTCAGGTCAGCATACATCCGCTTGAGACGCCGGTTCTCGTCTTCGATGGCGCTCGCCATTGTCCTCGGACCAATGGCGGACAATGGCTCGCTCTGGCTGATCAGCGACGCATCCATCCCGCCAAACTTCGCCCGCCACTTGTAAAACGAGGCGTTGCTCATGCCATGCTCGCGGCACAGCTCCGCCACCGGCACACCGCCTTCGGCCTCACGCAGGATCGCAATGATCTGCGCTTCCGTGTATCTGCTTGTCTTCATTCGAAATCTCCTCGTTCATCTTGCCGAGAAAATTCTACTTATGCAGCCACTTACTCTCAGGGGGGATTACCTCGAAACCTCTGTTCTCCTCGTTCGTATAGGCCAGCAGATCTTATATCGTAGCTTTCATCACTGGTAGACTCTAGACGGTGGCTCAAAAGACCCGGTCATCCCTGAAGGCATTGAGCCAACCGGGCAAAGCTGCCGTCTACTCCGTTGGCGGGCGCATCTTCGGCTAGAAAGCCATCCAGCGCCGACCATAGCCGAATCGCTTGGTCAACCAAAGGATCGGTTCCTTTTTGGTACAATCCAGCCTGAATCATCATTTCGCTTCGGTCCCACGCTGATAGCAAGCTACGAGTGCGAGCGATCAGAGTATTTTCAGCATCCGTGGCGGCCGCAGGGAGGCTGCGTGAGACGGACCGCAACAAATCTATGGCTGGAAACCGTCCCTGCTCGGCTATGCGCCGGTCGAGAACCACATGCCCGTCCAGGACACCCCTCAAGATGTCAGCCACGGGTTCTTCCATGTCGGACCCAGCAACGAGGACAGAAAAAATAGCGGTAATATCGCCCTGTCCCACCGCACCCGGACCAGCCCTCTCGGCCAAAGCCATGATCGCGTGCTGCAATGAGGGTGGATAGCCCCTGAGGCTCGGCGATTCACCGGCCGCCAGTGCGATCTCCCTATGTGCTTCGGCAAAGCGCGTGATGCTGTCAACCAGCAAGAGCACATGCAAACCCTTGTCCCTGAAATGCTCGGCTACCGACATTGCGGTCAACACGCAACGTCGACGCAGCAGGGGCGAGCAATCCGATGTTGCCGCAACAACAACGCTGCGGGACATGCCTTCTGGGCCAAGCACGGTTTCTGTGAACTCGCGCAATTCACGGCCACGCTCACCGACCAAAGCAATCACAACGACATCTGCCGCTAAATGGCGGGCAAAGCTCCCCAGCAAGCTGGATTTTCCCACACCGGAACCTGCGAAGAGTCCAATGCGCTGGCCGCACACAATCGGCAGGAGCGTGTCAAACACGGCCTTTCCCGTACTCAGTCTTGCGCCCAACCTGCGGCGGCGCCCTGGTGGGGGGGGCGAGGCCGCAAGACTTCGAAAACAGGCGCCGGGAAACAGTGGGCGTTCATCCAACGGCTTGCCCATCGGATCAATGACCCGCCCAATCCAACTGTCATCGGGTGCAATCATTGCCTGGCCGCGCAGCGCGATTTCGCTATCCAAGGTAAGACCGTACATACCGTTATCTGGAAGCACTGTAAGATGATCGGTTCCGATCCCGATAACCTCTCCTCCGGCATGACCATCCCTGCCGATGTCGACGCTATCCCCCAGGGCGGCGACCAAATGTAATCCGCGAACCGAAAGCGAACCGGATCCAATAGATTGAATACGACCAAGCGGGACGGACACATCAATGCGCGCGATTTCGTGCCGGAGGAGGGCGAAAAGATCTGACATGGGATTCTTCCTTTGTTCTCTGATTACGGTTTCTAAAGGAATCACCCCTAAGAACTGGTGAAGCAGGTCGAGGGAGAAGCCCCGATGATTGAAAAACTTGGATTAACCAGAATGGCACAGGCACTTGCAGCCCACGCAGGTTCACGGCTTGAAGTTGTGGCGCGAAATGTTGCGAATGCTGATACACCCGGCTTTCACGCAATGGACATGCCCGATTTCAGCAGTGTCTATGCCGAGAGCGATAAATTTTCCATGCGAGCAACGCGTGTCGGGCATTTTATGAATGAACATTCAAAAATCGCAGAACCTATCCCCAATGGAACGGGAATGGCACCGAACGGCAATAACGTTTCGTTGGATCAGCAGATGATGAAAGCGATCGAAGCGAGGCAAAGCCATGAGATGGCTCTTGCGGTCTATCGCAGTACTTCTGCCATCGTCCGAACCTCCCTTGGCCGCAGCAATTAAGGGGAAATGAAATGAGCGATCTATTGAAAGCCCTCGCTTTGTCCGCATCAGGCATGGATGTGCAAGCCAAGCGTTTGCGGCATGTGTCTGAAAATATCGCAAACTCCGATACACCGGGCTATCACCGCAAAGTCATCTCCTTCCATGAGGAAATGACGTCCGGAGTCGTGGTGGCCGGCCCTGTCCGGCTGGACAAATCGCAGCTTACCAAAATCTACGATCCCGGCCACCCGATGGCCGATGATACCGGTCACTATGATGGATCGAATGTCGATCTGGTGATCGAAATCGCTGACGCACGCGAGGCGCAGCGCAGCTACGAGGCGAACCTCAGACTTTTCGATCAGGCGCGGCAAATGACGCAGAGCCTGTTCGATCTTATCCGTCGTTAAGGAGATCCAGAATGGATATTACCAAATCCTTGGCCGCTCAGGCCTATGCACAGACCCGTTTGGCGGCAGCTTCCGAGCCGCCGCCGAACTCTGCCGAAGAAGGGGCGGCGAAGTTTTTGGGCACGTTCGCCGACATCCTGTCGCGTGGCGAAGACACCGCGCGTGCCGCTATGACCGGGGGCGCAGATCCCCACGCCTTGGTCGAGGCGCTTGCATCGTCTCAAACAGCTGTTGAAACGGTGATTACCGTACGGGACCGTGTGGTCGAGGCCTATCAGGAAATCCTGAGGATGCCAGTATGACCGGGACTGCGTCTGAGGGTGTCATTTTCGACATTCTCCGCCAAGGACTTTGGATCGCCGTCACTATCTCTGCCCCGTTGCTCGTTGTGGCGTTGGTTGCTGGCGTATCCGTTGGCCTGTTTCAGGCGCTGACGTCGATCCAGGAAATGACTTTGACCTTTGTGCCGAAAGTCGGTGCGATGCTGATCGTGTTTTGGGTGTCGATGAGCTTCATGACCTCGACCCTCGTAACATTTTTTACCGATGCGATCATCCCACTGATCGAAGGACACTGAAATGGATACACCAGGGTACACGACGCTGACGCGGCAATCTGGTCTAATGCATGAAATGCAGGTCATCGCAAACAACATTGCCAATAGCTCGACCACCGGCTTCCGGCGCGAAGGCGTGGTGTTCTCGGAGTTTATCACGCGGCTGAACGATGAACCGTCATTATCCATGGCATATGGAAACTCTCGACACGTTGATCTCGGGCAGGCAGGGCTATCGCAGACCGGGGGCACTTATGATCTCGGGCTACAGGGTGAAGGTTTCTTTCTGATTGCAACCCCTGCAGGAGAACGTTTGACCAGAGCCGGTTCGTTTACGCCCTCGGGTGAGGGCGTATTGGTCAACTCTGATGGCTATGCCTTGCTAGATGCGGGCGGCGCGCCGATCCCGGCGCCTTTCGGTGCGCGAAACGTGGCGATTGCATCCGATGGCACCCTGTCGGCTGATGGGCAACCTGTTGCGCAAATTGGCCTTTGGCGACCCACTGATCCTCTTTCTCTTCAGCATCAGACGGGCACGCTGTTTTCGGCAGAAGCTTTGGAACCTGCAGATACAGCCGTAATACTTCAGGGATTTCTGGAAGACAGCAACGTAGAGCCGGTATCGGAGATCGCCCGGATGATCACAGTTCAGCGCGCCTATGAACTTGGGCAGAAATTTCTGGATGCCGAAGACCAGCGCCAGCGCAACGTCATCCAGACACTGGGACGATAAGGAAAACCAATGAAAGCCTTACAAATTGCCGCGTCCGGAATGGCAGCACAGCAGATGCGTGTCGATGTTGTTTCTCACAACCTCGCAAACATGTCGACGACAGGCTTCAATGCGCGCCGTGCCGATTTCGCGGATCTGCATTATCAACAGCTTGCCCGCCCAGGATCGGTGACGGCAAGCGATGGCACAATATTGCCGACCGGTGTCCAACTTGGCCTCGGGGTCAGGCCTGCTTCGGTTTCTGTGGTCTTGGCGCAGGGTTCCATTTCGCAGACTGGTGGCGATCTCGACGTCGCCATAGAAGGGCATGGGTATCTGGAAGTGACACTGCCAGGGGGCGGAGCGGCTTACACTCGGGATGGTGCCCTGAAGCGAACAGGCGACGGATTGATCGTGGACTCCGAAGGCCATCAGGTTGCACCAGGTCTGACAATTCCATCGGACGCCAGATCGCTCGCCATCAATGCCGACGGAGAGGTGTACGCGTATTTTGCTGATCAAGTTCAGCCGGAACTTCTTGGGCAACTTTCACTCGTAGGTTTTACCAACGAAAAGGGCCTTGAGGCGATGGGTTCAAACCTTTTCCTCGAAACCGAGGCCTCTGGTCCTGCCCTCACGGGAACGCCCGGGCAAAATGGCCTTGGCACCCTAAGGCAAGGCTATCTTGAAGAAAGCTCGGTCGATGCGGTGCGCGAAGTGACCGAATTGATTAAGGCGCAGCGGGGATACGAACTGAACGCCAAAGTTATCTCTGCAGCCGATCAGATGCTGTCAGCAACAACACAGGTGCGATGATGCGGTGGTTGATCCTTTGCCTTTTGCCATGTCCGGTACTTGCGGATGCTTTGGTCACAACCCGGACAATCAAGGCCGGTCAGATCATCGAGGCTGAGGATATTTCTGTCGTGGAAGCCGAGATTGCAGGAGCGCCAGCAGATCCATCCGTCGTTGCTGGCCAAGAGGCTCGCGTTGTTCTTTATCCCGGACGGCCCATTCGTGACGGGCAGTTCGGACCACCTGCTGTTATCCAGCGCAATCAGATTGTGCTGTTATCCTACGTAGAGGGAACGCTGGCCATTTCGACCGAGGGACGTGCGCTTGGCCGGGGGGGTATTGGGGACCTTATCCCCATCCTGAACCTATCTTCCCGTAACACAATTCAGGGGCGCATCATGCCAGATGGATCTGTGCGTGTGAGCCGTAGTGAAGGATAAGATCATGCGCGTCGTCGCCAGTCTCTCGCTGCTTCTGGCAGGGTGTTCACCCTTGAATCAGGTCGGCAAAGCCCCGGATTTCTCGCCGCTAGAGGGGAGCTACCAACATCATGCGCTGTATTCAAATAATTTGCCCGATCAGGCAGACCCCGATAGTCCAACGGATGCCTCGTCACTTTGGACAGCCAGCCGCGCTTCGCTCCTCGGAGATCGACGAGCAGGTACCCGGGGGGATATTCTGACGGTCGTGATCGAAATCGATGATCGAGCCGAAATTTCGAATTCCTCTGGCCGCACGCGGACGGGAAGTCAGACCATGGGGATGCCCCAATTGATGGGAATTCCGCAGCGACTGGACCGCGTTCTGCCCGAAGGGACCAGCATGGCAGATGCCGTCGATACAAAATCATCTTCGACCTTTTCCGGCAATGGATCGGTCTCGCGCAAAGAAAAGCTGACCCTTCGCGTCGCCGTTACCGTGGTAGAAGTGCTCCCGAACGGAGTGCTTCGAATTGAGGGGCAACAGGAAGTCAGGGTTAATTTCGAGCTCCGCGAACTGATTGTAAGCGGTTACGTCCGCCCGTCCGATATTTCACGGACGAATGAGATCACCTATGACAAGATCGCCGGCGCGCGCATTGCATACGGCGGTCGCGGCCAGATTTCCGACGTTCAGCAGCCGCGCTATGGCCAGCAGATTACGGACATCCTTCTTCCATTCTGAGGCCGATATGCGAAAACTAACTCCGATTTTTCTCATCCTGATCACCATAGGCGCCGGGATTGGTGCCGGAATACTCCTTCGCCCTGCGCCCTTAGTCGACGCAACGGTTGACCCCTCTGAAGATGGTGCAGTACCGCACGCTACCAAAAACGCCACCCTGCCAGTCACAAGTGAATTTGTTAAACTCACAAATCAGTTCATTGTTCCAGTCGTCGAGAATGACAGGATTGCATCTCTGGTCATTTTGTCCCTGAGCCTTGAGGTGACGACGGGCAGCCGTGAAAGCGTCTATACTTATGAGCCCAAGTTGCGGGACGGAATTCTGCAACTGCTGTTCGACCATGCAAACACAGGTGGATTTCGCGGGTCTTTCACGGATGCAGCCAATCTTGTCGTGCTGCGCAAAGGATTGAACGAGGTGTCGCGCCGCATATTGGGCGATATCGTCAAGGATGTCATGATTACCGATATCATCCGCCAAGACGGTTGATGGGCTGTTCACCGTCTGCCTTTCAATTTTTGCAAAACCTCTGCGCGCCCAAATGAGCGCTGGGCAGAGGTATATGCCGCCATCCACTCAACCGTTTCGCGGGCCAGTTGCTGATTGAGTACGATACGGCGGTTTGTTGTCCATAGTCCAAACCGATCCACCACCTGCCCGGCGCTGACAGGGTCCAAGGATGGGGCGGACTGGGTTGTGTCCAGTGCGGAAAGTAGGACTTCCGTTCGTGATTTTCGGACACTGGTGCCAGCGAGATTCGACAGATCCCGATCGCGCAATAGTTGCGCAATTCGGTGCAATTTCTTGAGCTTTTTCGCAGTGCTCACGTGGTCACTCCCTTTGCCCTTTTGCGCATCGCTTCGGAAAAACGCATCGCGGCAGCCACGGCACGATAGTGATCCCGCGAGATTGGTTGCCCGACGTCTACTGTTGCAAACAGAGAACGTGCAGTGGGTGGATCCGAGCGCACGGGCACCCCGTGTTCCGCGGCCGCTTCGCGTATACGCTTTGCGACCTCGTCCACCCCTTTCGCGACTACAATTGGCGCGTTTCTGCTACCGCGCGACCACGACAGTGCTACGGCGTAATGTGTCGGATTGACGATAACAACGTTAGCCTCGGCGACTTCGGCAAGCATATGGTTCATTGCCAGCTCCTGCCCTCGCTGCCGCCGCTGCGCTTTGGTATGTGGATCTCCTTCACTGTCCTTCATTTCATCCGTCATGTCTTTGCGCGACATCCGATTTCGTTGCCTGAGTGAGTGTTTTTGCCAAATCAGATCGATTGTGCCGATCGCCGTGGTCAAAATGATCACGATGACAAAAAACTGTCCAAGCAACGTGATGAGGTGCAAGAGCCCCTGACGGGGTGACAGTGTTGCAGTCGCAAGAATGCCGTCAGCATGAGTGATAAGAAACCAGGCAAGTACAACAGAAACGAACAGCAGTTTTGCAAAACTCTTCCCGAATTCGAACAGCCCTTCCGCGCCGAACTTCTTCTTCGCGGTTGCGAGGGGTGAAATGCGCGACAATTTCGGGATCAGCTTTTCCGGTGCAAAAACAATCGCTTGCTGGGCGAGTAAAGCAGTCACGACTGCTACAGCTGGGACAATCAGAACGAAGGCAAAGGGAATGATTGCAGATGTGAGGATCCCGCCAAGGACTGTGCGCGCCGAACCGGTGGCAAGCCGGGCAATTTCGGGCGCTTGACCAAGAAGAATGCTGCCAGATACAGCAGCCTGCGAAATCATCGCAGCACCCGAAACCATGGAAATCATTAGCCCACTATAAGCTGCCGCGATCAAAACCTCTGTCGATTTTGCAACGTCGCCCTTGTTCCGCGCCTCATCCAGTTTTTTCTGGCTGGGTTCGTGTTCCTTTTCTGCCGGGCTTTGATCATCAGTTTGGGACATGATCGATCAGCGAATTGGTGCCGTTGGGATTGCAAGAAAACTGTTCAAAGCCTCCAGCCAGATGGCGAGAGCCACCGGCGTAACGAGACCAATCAGGACAAGGCCACCAAGACTAAGCGCCGGCGCCCCGACAAACGTAACCATGAGCTGAGGCATCGCCCGGTTGATCACGCCCAAAGCGACATTGTATATCAAGGATGCAATCACAAAAGGCATCGAGATCATGAATGCCATGGAAAAGGAGCGTGCGATCTGGGCAATGCCCCAGTCCGCCATCAAAGAGGGCGACGGCCAAAGTCCAGCAGGCAGCAGACGATAGCCAAGGATCAGATAGTCAACTATGCGCAAGTGCAGCCCGGCCTTCATTGCAATGGCAAGTCCGGCGGCAACAAGCAACTTGGACAACGCAGGCTGTGCTTCAGCGCCCGAGGGAAAAAGTTGCGACAAGGATGTGGCGTTGGATGCGATGGACCCGGCGGTCATCAACGACAACACGAAGAGCCGGATCATAAGACCAAGACCCAAACCAATGGCCACTTCTGGTGCAAAGCCTTGTTGCAGCGATACGCTTTGAAGGTCGTCCTGCACGGCAGGAAAAATTGCGGACGAAAGCATAAGGGCTAGAACCAGTCGGATACGGGCCGGAATTGTGGTTTCGCCGAAGGCGGGTAGCGTTGCTACTGCCGCGCCAATGCGCAGGAAGACCAAGGCAGCGATTTCTGCCTTGTCGGCAATACTGGCATTATACTCTATCAACAATCTGAGAAGTTCTGTCATTGCGGCACGAGGCCAACGATTGCAGGTCGTGCGTCCAACCCGATTTCTTCGTAGGACAACACCGGTGCACTGAGCCCTTTGGCGGCAAGCACGGTGCGCAGGAAGCGCCGGCGGAGCGTGGTTGTCACCACGGCCGCTGTGATGCCGCCTTCGGCCGCGCGGTTCAGCTTTTCGGCTAATAGTCCAGCCAATCGAGCAAACTGATCCGGGGGTAGAGCGACATCGCGATGTCCCCGCTCGCCGTCAAGCTGATAGGCGGCAAAGGTTTTTTCCCACTCGGGTGCAATTTGGATCAGGGGAATCGTGCCATCACTGCGCTTGAGCTCGGATACCAGTTGGAAGCCGATCCGTTGTCGAACATGCTCACATATGGCCTCTGGCGAGGGCAAACCGCGCCCTTCCGCAATGGCTTCGAGGATCAGTGGAAAGTTTCGCACGGAAACGCGTTCGTCTAGCAGAAGACGCAGCACCGACAACAGTAGATCGACGGGCACCTTTTCCGGGATCATCTCATCCAGAAGCCTGCGGTTTGCATCGGCCCGCGACGGATCTGACACGTTCACAAACTCATCCAACAACCGCCTTAGACTGCGTAGTGACAGAAGTCGGGCAAGATTGGCACGGATCACCTCCAGCAAATGTGTTGCAAGCACTTCCGGAGGTGAAACTACGGTCAATCCAGCTATGACCGCATCTTCTTGATCTTCTGGACGAATCCAGCGCGCCGAAGTGCCATAGACGGGCTCACTGACATCAACTCCTTCAGGCGCAGAAATTCCATCGGTCAGCAGGACAAGGCTGCGATCCGGCATCAGCCGATTTGTCACGCGTTCAACGCCCTGTATCCTGATGCGATAGGTGCCGACGGGAAGTGACGGCTCATCTGTCAGACGAATTTCGGGTAGAATAAGACCGTAGGTTGCCGCGATGTGGTTGCGCATATTCCCGATGCGCCCATCCAGACCGGTTGCCGGATCCAGCACCATCGCGACCAGATCAGGTGCAAATTCGAGGTGGATTTCATCGAAGTCCAAAACATCGCCCAGCGGCCTTGCTTTCACGGGATCAGCCGCCGTGATGGCTTCTGCGGTGGGAACGACTGATCGCCTGCTGACCCACCATGCCATGCCTGCCAAAACCGACGCGCCCAAAATGAACGGAACAAATGGCATTCCGGGCACCAAGGCGAACAGTGCCATCACTAGTGCGACTGTACCAAGCGCACCAGGATAGTGGCCAAGCTGAGCAAAAAATGAGACATCAGCTGCGCCTTTTGTCCCGCCTCTGGCCAGCAAGAGTGCTGCCGCAACAGAAATGATGACCGCGGGAATCTGGCTTACAAGTCCGTCTCCGACGGTAAGAATCGCATAGGTCTCAAATGCGCGTGCGATGGGCATATCGTGAAAGAACACACCCATGACAAGACCCATGACAATGTTCAGCAACGTGATCAATAGACCCGCCACGGCGTCGCCCTTGACGAATTTCGACGCACCATCAAGCGAGCCGAAGAAGTTTGTCTCCGCCAGTTCACGCTCCCGCCGCTCTTTGGCTTCAGTATGGTCGATGGCCCCGGCAGCCATGTCGGCATCAATGGCGAGCTGGCGTCCCGGCATCCCGTCCAACGCAAAACGCGCACCGACCTCGGCCATGCGTCCGGCGCCTTTGGTGATGACCATGAAGTTCACGATCAGCAGAACGCAGAAGATTACGACGCCCAAAAGGACATTTCCGCCCATTATGAAATTCGCAAAGCCTTCGATAACAGCACCAGCAGCGTGCGTTCCAGAATGCCCTTCACCAATGATCAGCTTGGTTGACGATACGTTCAGCGACAGCCGCAACATAAGGGACGAGAGCAGGATGGTCGGGAACGCCGAGAAATCCAACGGCCGTTCAATGAACAGCGTTACGGTAAGCATCAAAATGGCAAGGGAAAATGACAACGCCAAACCGATGTCGAGCATCCAGGCGGGCACGGGCAGAACCATCATCACGATGATCGTCATAAGACCCAGCGCCAGCAGGATTGTGGGACGAAACAAATGCGCGAAACGTGCTCTTGCGGTCATGTCAAAATCACCGCAACAACGGCATGGCGCGATCATTGAAGGCAGTCGTTACCAGCGACCCATAACCGCGGGATTCCCCTGGACGTAGTAGGGGAAAGCGGTTGGTGGGTAGTCCTTGAGCCAATGCCACGGCCCGATCAGCTGGTCGCTCCGCTGTGTTCAGGAGTCTGGTCACCTTGGCGAGATATCCCGCAGCTGCATCTGGTTTTCGAGAGTGATATGCGCCGATCGCGCCCTCCCAATTGCCGAATTCTCCGTAGAGGCGCAGAAGAAACCGGGCCGCGTACAGCGCATTGGCGCTAGGTTCGAACATGTTGCCGAGTGATGCAAAGGAGTCGCCGTGCCACCGCAGATTGATCTGAAAGCATCCAACATCAATATTGCTTTCCCCGTTGGACATGGCATTTGCCACATGATCCATGGCTTGCCTTGCGCTATCGAAAAAGGATCCTTCCCCTGCCTGGTTCACCGCCCATGGCCACGGCACCAAAACGCCATCAACCTGTCGTCCGGTTTCGATTCGTGAAATTGCTTTCAGGACATCGACAGGAACACCCGTCGCGTTGGCTGCGGTGACCGCAGCTTTGTCGCAATGCGCTGCCACATCGCGTTCACTTAAGGCGAGGGCTGGCTTTGACCCGAACACTGCCATTGTCATGCTGACAGAAAGGGCGATGCCGACCAAGTCTGCGGCGGTCAATTTCATGGGTTTCACCCGAACTTTTCCTTGGGCAACTTCTGCTCCGGAAATGACGATACGAAGCGAATCTTTCGAAATCGGAAATGGCTGCCGTAATGATGCGGCTTGACCCTGCCTTTGGCCTTGTTACCCTTGGTACCCGGGGGCGGAGAAGACCCAACGATAACGGAGCAGAACCATGACACAACGCCTACATCTTGTTTTCGGGGGCGAGCTTGTCGATCCCTCCAAATCGACCTTCAAAGACGTGAACGGTATTCATATCGTTGGAATGTTTGGCGACTACGCTTCTGCACACAAAGCGTGGAAGGCAGAAGCACAGCGTACTGTCGACAATGCGCATATGCGGTATTTTATTGCCCATATCCATCGCTTGCGCGACGAAGGACAGGCTGCATCTGCAACGGAAGAACTGGGTCTTTAAGTCGGCAGGGCACATGGTCCATTCCCTTGGATTGACGCTATACAATCTGCGCCCCCGACGAGAGTCGTCCCCGGCGACGGTATGGCCAGACCGGGCGCCAGGACGTGTGGTATGGATGCATGCCGCATCCGTCCAGGCCGCGAGCGGCTTGCTTGAACTCTCGGCAAGGTTGATTGACGAAGATGGCATTGCAGTGCTTTTGTCCTGTCCGGACGCGTTGCCAGAACGCAAGGGACTTGTGCGGTTGCAGCCACCTGACGATACGCCGTCGGACGCCCGCGACTTTTTGAAGTACTGGCACCCGGAACTCGGGATTTTCTCGGACGGAGAGCTGCGCCCTGCATTGCTGCATGAAGCCAGTGAGCAGGGTGTGCCATTGATCATGGTGGATGCGCGTGCACCCTACGTACTGAAAGACCGTGATGGTTGGTTCCCTGGATTGATGCGGTCGTCCCTTCAGGGGTTCCGGCATATTCTGGCAGTTGATGACACTTCTGCCCGCGCCTTTCGCAAGGCGGGCGCAGCTTTGTCTACGGTACAGGTGGCTGGCAGAATGGAAGAAGACAGTGCAGCCTTGCCTTGTCTGGAGGCAGAGCGTGCAGCACTTGCAAAGCTGTTGGCGACGCGACCGGTGTGGTTGGCGGCCGGGCTACCTGAAGCCGAGGAATCCGTAATCATCGCTGCGCACCGCGCAGCACAAAGTCTTGCGCATCGTCTTTTGTTGATCGTTGCGCCTGAAGATCCGTCGCGGGCGGCACCTTTGGCGCACCGTTTGGCCAAGGATGAAGGCTGGGTGGTTGCCGAGCGCGCCGAAGATCAGGAGCCTGATGCAGATGTCGAAGTCTTTGTAGCTGACGGCATGGCAGAGCTTGGGCTCTGGTATCGGCTGGCACCGATCACGTTTCTAGGCGGTAGCCTTGCGGGTTCTGGCTCTGTGCGTAATCCGATGGAGCCGGCAGCGCTTGGATCAGCCATCCTCAATGGTCCCCGTCCCGGACCATTTGGCAACATTTTGGGCCGCCTTGGCTCCGCACGGGCGGCACGTGCGGTGGGGAGTGCTGTTGATCTGGGCGAGGCTTTGTCGGATCTTCTGTCGCCGGACCGCGCGGCCCGTTTGGCGCAAGCGGCATGGATGGTTGCATCAGACGGGACAGAGGCGACCAATACAGTGATCTCCCTTGTCCGGAAGATTACCAATGGAGACGTCTGATGCGGCCTCCCGCCTTTTGGCAAAATACTCCCGATCACCCCGGAGTTGTCGCACGTATGCTTCAGCCTTTGGCATGGGTCTATTCTGCCGCAACAGCCCGACGAGTCGCGCAGCCGGGATATTGTGCGTCTGTGCCTGTGATGTGCATCGGCAACCTGAATGCGGGCGGCACCGGGAAGACCCCGACGACCATTGCCTTGCTTGGACGGCTGAACGGCGCGCAGGTGGTCTCGCGCGGTTACGGTGGGTCGCTCACAGGGCCTGTGCGGGTTGACCCGCTTCATCACACAGCGGCCGAGGTTGGTGACGAGCCGCTTCTGCTTGCAAGTCTTGCGCCGACGTGGGTCGCAAAAGATCGTGCAGAAGGCGTCCGTTCTGCCGAGCGCGATGGTGCAAGGGTCATCCTTCTGGACGACGGGTTCCAAAATCCGGCGGTTTGCAAGGATCTATCCATGAT
>JBKBOF010000028.1:0-11303 GCA_046294955.1 Paracoccaceae bacterium | reverse complement strand
GGAGCCCGTCTCGGTCGGACTGGCGCGTGCAGATCTTGTGCTGTCGATAGGCGCCGCCGATGCTCAGGTCCAGTTTGCGCAACGCTGGGGAAAGTGGATCCGGGTGCCGCATCTGACCGGCGAACTCAAACCGCTGCAAATGGGTATGGATTGGCACGGACAACGGGTGCTGGCGTTTGCGGGGATTGGATATCCAGAAAAATTCTTCGCAACGCTGCGCAATGCCGGGGCCGAGATTGTCCGCGCCGTTTCGCTGGACGATCATCAACCGCTGACAGATACCCTGTTGCGCCGATTGGAGGCTGAAGCACTTGGTTTGGGCGCACAACTGGTGACAACCGAAAAAGATCAGGTGCGCCTTCCCGTCGCTTTCCGACCAAAGGTTCTGACAATGGTCGTTCGGTTGGAGGTAAACGACTGGTCGGCTGTGGACGAGGCGCTTTCGCTGTTGGTCACACAAAGCAATTTCTGAAGATTCAACGGAACCGGATCAGTCAACCTCGTCCTGATGCTCGCCTAATTTTGGTGCGGGTCGATCCAGCGAAAGCTCGGCGTCCGAAAACCGGAACGGCGACCGCACTCCAAGCACGCCGCCGGGCGAAATTTCCATGCCGCGCGCGCGTATCTGGGGATCAGCGAACACCTCAGCCAGATCGTTGATCGGACCCGCGGGAACGCCTTCTTTTTCACACGCGAGCAAAAGGTCAGCTTTGTTCCAGGAGCGGGTTGCCGCAGTCAGGCGCGCCGTCAACTCTGCCCGGTTCTGTACCCGGTCGGCATTTGTCCGAAAGGCTGGCGCTTTGCCCATGTCTTCCAGCCCGAGTATTCCGCAAAGGCGCTGGTATTGGCCGTCATTTCCGGTGGCAAGGATCAACCAACCATCGGCACAGTCAAACACCGCATAGGGAGCAAGGTTCGGGTGCGCGTTGCCCATTTTTTGGGGTGCGATTCCGGTCGCAAGATAGTTCATCGCCTGATTTGCCATGATCCCGGTGGCCACGTCCATCAGTGCCATATCCACCTGCTGGCCCTTGCCGGTGGTATGGCGTTGGTGAAGTGCCGCAAGAATGGCTGTCGCGGCGTATATACCCGTGAAAATGTCGGTGACCGCAACGCCAACCTTTTGTGGCTGGCCGTCTGGTTCACCGGTCACGCTCATCAATCCTGCCATGCCTTGAATGATAAAGTCATAGCCAGCGCGGTGTGCATAGGGGCCATCCTGCCCGAACCCAGTGATCGAGCAATAGATCAGCCGCGGGTTCACTTGGCGAAGGCTGTCATAGTCCAGCCCATACTTGGCCAGCCCCCCCACCTTGAAATTTTCGATCACCACATCGGCATCGGCAACCAGTTTGCGGACCAGTGCCTGTCCTTCATCGGTGCGAAAATCACAGATGACCGACCGCTTGCCACGGTTCGTTGCATGAAAATAGGCGGCCGAGCGATCCCCGTCACGATCGATGAATGGGGGGCCCCAGCGGCGCGTGTCATCGCCTTCCGGGGCCTCTACCTTGATTACGTCCGCCCCGAGGTCTGACAGGGTCTGGCCAGCCCACGGACCTGCAAGGATCCGTGCCAGTTCAACAACCTTCACACCAGTCAGCGGAGCCGACATTTACTTTGCAAGCTCGGCATCAAGAATGGTTTTCAGATCGGCGTAGGACATGTTCTGATGCTTGGTGCCGTTTATGATCAGCGTCGGCGTGCCCTGAACGTCATGTTCTTTCATCGAGGCTTCGAAGTGATCGACCATGGCTTGCGCCGTGGCACCATTTTGCATGCAGGCATCAAGCTGAGTATCATCCATGCCGGCCGTGCGACCGATTTTCTTCAGATTGTTGACGACCACATTTGGATCATCTGAACCGGCCCAGCCCTGCACATCCTTGAACAGCATGTCCTGCACACCGAAATATTTCATCTCACCGCCACACCGCGCCACCATGGCCGCCCACAGGCCGTAGCGGTCAAAATAAACTTCTCGATAGACAAACTGGACCTTGCCAGGATCGATGTAGTCTTTCTTGAGATCCTTGAACACATTTTCATGGAAGTTCGCACAATGCGGACAGGTGTAGGATGCGTATTCAATCAGGGTCACTTTCGCATCGACCGGGCCAAGCGTCATATCTTTGATCTCGACCGCTTCGACATTTGCGGCCGGTACCGTTTCCTGTGCTTCGGCAGAGGTTACCGGCGTAAGGCTTTGTGCCACATCGCGCGGTGTCATGGACCACAGGCCAAACCCGCTCGCAATGACAATGGCCAAAGCGGCCAAAGTGGTTTTCTTGGTCATCATTTTTCGCCTTCTGTCGTCTTACGACGGTTTAGGATGTTTTCAGCCAAGGCTTCAAGTGCAGCACGCAGGCCTGGGTCATGGATCGGGGCCACGGTTTCGATGGCCGCCGCTTTGATGGCAGGATCTGCCGCGCGGTCTGCTTTGGGTGCCGGCGTAAATGCGGCCTGACCTTCGGCAAAGCCGATCGGTGCCGTCTGGGTCAGCAAAACACGCGAAATGGCATTGTAACCATAGACCGCATTCACCTTGCTGCGAATGATTTCTTTCTGCATCTCGATCATCGGCGCCATGGCACCGGTCGTCAGAAGTGTCAGCGTGCCGCCAAACCCTTCGCGACCATAGCCGACTTTGACCGGTCGGGTGCAACGCGACAGGTCTTCGCCAACGACATCTGTCCAATGGGTCAGCAGCCGAGACACGGCGAAGCCTCGAGACTCACCCGCCGCACGGACGGGGTCCTTCATCAGGCCAAACGCAGGTTCAAACCCGCGCATGCGGCGTGATGGTGTGGACAGTGATGCGGGGCGTCGAGCCATCTGGTATCCTGTGACAATCCAACTATCTTACCCTGCATTGGCTGCGCCGCCAGAGGCAAGGCAGGGTAAGGGGCATAAAGATTGCGTGACAGTGCGTTGAGTGATCTGCTCTTGCAGTGGTATGACCGGCATGCACGGGCAATGCCGTGGCGCGTGTCACCTCAGGATCGCCGGCAAGGGGTCATGCCGGACCCATATCGGATCTGGTTGTCGGAAATCATGTTGCAACAAACCACGGTTGCGGCGGTGAAAGATTATTTCCACCGCTTCACCTCACGCTGGCCAACAGTCGCGGATCTTGCGGCCGCGCGGGATGAAGATGTCATGGCGGAGTGGGCAGGGCTTGGGTATTACGCGCGCGCCCGTAACCTGTTGAAAGGTGCGCGGGCCGTCGTTTCAAGTCATGGTTCTGTGTTCCCTGTGTCACGGGAAGGCTTGCTTAGCCTGCCCGGCGTTGGTCCCTATACTGCCAGTGCTGTGGCATCGATCGCCTATGATGCACCCGAAACAGTGGTTGATGGCAATGTTGAACGGGTGATGGCCAGGATGTTTGCCGTGGAGACGCCGTTACCCGCAGCAAAGCCGGAACTGGTCGCACTTGCGACGTCATTGACGCCAACGGTCCGTCCCGGCGACTACGCACAGGCAGTGATGGATCTTGGCGCGACGATCTGCACGCCCAGAAGTCCGGCCTGCGGCATTTGCCCTTGGAGCCATGCCTGTGTGGCGCGGCGTCATGGCGGACAGGCGGATTTGCCAAGAAAGACACCCAAAGCTGACAAGCCGGTCCGGCGCGGAACGCTCTGGATTGGACGACGGAAAGATGCCCTGCTTCTGGAGCGGCGCCCCGACCGGGGTCTGTTGGGTGGAATGTTGGGCTTTCCGGGTGACGGGTGGGATGGGTCGGACGGAATTCCGCCTGCCGAAACAGCTTGGCGCGATCAAGGAGAGGTGCGTCACACGTTTACTCACTTTCATCTTGTGCTGAAATTGCAGGTTGCCGAACTTCCCTTGGGCACCATGGTTTCGCGGGGTCAATTCGTCCCGCGCGCAGATTTCCGGCCGGCGGATCTGCCCACGGTCATGCGCAAGGCCTATGACCAGATTTGTGACACCTTTAACAGTTGAGATAACTGTGAAGCGTGATCATGCTTGTCCCTGAAATCAGGATAGGGCGTCAGATGTCCCCCCACCCCCGCCAACGTATCGGGCTTTTCCAGGCCCTGCCATTCTGGCTTACGCTCGCTATGGTTCCACTGGCGGCGATAGGTGCTTATTTCGGAGGCTGGTTTACTGCTTTGGTGCCCGCATATTCCATCCTCGTCTATTCTTTTCTGGATGCACTCACCGGATTGAATGATCGCAACGCCGATCCGGAAACCCCCGAGCCTATGCTGTTCTGGTATCAGATGCTTACGCTGATCTGGGTGCCGATCCAGATGGTCATTCTGTTCGGCACAATCTGGTATGCCACCCACACAAGCCATCTTTCGGCAACAGAGTTGGCCATGCTGTTCTTTGGTATTGGTATCATCACCGGGACGGTAGGGATCAACTACAGTCATGAGTTGATGCACCAAAAGAGCAAGCTTGAGCGTTGGTTGGCGGATCTTCTGCTAGGTTCTGTGCTTTATTCCCATTTCCGGTCCGAGCATTTGCGCGTGCATCACATCTATGTCGGAACCTGCCGTGACCCGGTGACAGCCCGCTACAATGAAGGTTTTCATCGCTTTTTCCCGCGGGTGCTGGCGCAGTGCCCGGTGTCCGCGTGGAAGGCAGAGGCCGCGATGTTGGCGCGTCGTGGTTTGCCGTGGTGGCACCGGACAAACCCTTTCTGGCGCTACGCTGTCCTGCAAGTGGGTATGATTGGTTTGGCTTTCATACTGGGCGGTTGGCTGGGACTGGGCCTGTTCGTCTATCAGGCCGCAGTTGCCATCTGGCAACTGGAAGCGGTGAATTATGTCGAGCATTACGGTTTGACACGAAGATACCTGGGCGACGGCAGGTATGAACATGTCCGCCCGCACCACAGTTGGAATGCGTCTCATACGGCGTCAAACTGGCTTCTGATCAATCTGCAACGCCATTCCGATCACCATTTCAAACCGGATCGGCGCTTTCCACTCTTGCAAACATATGACGAAGAGGAGGCGCCGCAATTGCCGCTGGGTTATCCCTTGATGGTCTTTATTGCAATGAACCCAATGCTGTGGCGCCGAATGATGAACCCCCGTGTCCGGGAGTGGCGCAAGTTTCACTACGCCGACATTACCGATTGGAAGCCCTACAACAAGGCGATGAACCCATCGCCGAGGTAGGCGCGGATTGCACCCATAGCAGGCAGAATCAGGACGATGCGCCGTTGGTTGTTGGTTCGGGAAAAGCCGACGTCGGATCAACCTTTGGCCTGGCGTCATTCGGAAAGTGTCCTGTCGCAAGGTAAATCGCTTGTTCTGCGATGCCTGTGGCGTGGTCCCCTGCGCGTTCGATATTCTTTGCAATGAAATGCAGGTGCATTGCTGCTGTGATGTTGGTCGGGCTTTCAAGCATGTGGGTCAGGAGCGAGCGAAACATATTGTTGTACATCTGGTCGATATCGGCATCGCTCTGGCGAACAGTCTCGGCCAGCACGGCGTCACGCCGAACCAAGGCGCGCATTGCCTGTTCCAGCATCACAGCCACCAGCTTTGCCATCCGCCTCGTCGTTCCGGAAAACCCCGGAAGCTCGGGGATCTGAACCAGTACCTTCGTACGCTTGGCCACATTCTTGGCATAGTCTCCCACACGCTCCAAACTGTGCGCTGCGCGCATCACAGCAAGAACAAGACGAAGGTCAGACGCAGTTGGCCCGCGCAGGGCGATGACACCTGCCGCCTCCGTGTTGATCTGGTCATCCAGTGCATCAATGGCTCGATCCATCTCGATCACGCGATTTGCCAGGTCAAGGTCGCGCGTTTCAAGTGCCGTTACGGAATCGCTCAGAGCCGCTTCAACCATTGTCCACATGCGGAGCAGGTGCGTCTGCAATGCCTCTAGGTCGCGGTCGAAAGAAGAAAGAGTATGCCCGTCAGTCTGCATTTTGATGCCCTTACCAGATCCGGCCAGTGATGCCGCTTTCTGTCCGCCGATTGCGCGGTTTGGAGAAAACCCGTTCTGTTTCGACGGGTTCAAGAAGGTTTCCCCTTCGAAAGACGGCCAAAGTTTCAACCGATGGTGTATTGCTGTTGTATGAAAACCTTGTGACGAATGATTGCGCGTCATCGCGCTTCAGCGTCCGCTTCCTATGGACGATCGGGATGCCCATATTGATATCTTAGACATCATAATACACCGTTGAAACGGCTATGATGATGGATTATATGGCACACCTAGGGTAAATGGATGCGTGGTATGATTACCGGTCAGCAGATTCGTGCAGCACGTGCTTTGCTTGGGATCGACCAGAAACGCTTGGCCGAACTTGCCGGCATATCGGTGCCAACGATCCAACGCATGGAAACCAGCAAAGGAAATGTGCGGGGTGTTGTGGAAAGCCTAACCCGAATCATCGACGCTTTCGACCGTGCTGGCATTGAACTGATTGCAGAAAACGCCTCCAGTGCCACTGGCGGACGCGGCGTTCGAATGAAGCATCCCTCCGACAAGCCCTATTGCTGAACGACGGAACCACCAGCGACGGCGACCGGCGACATATGCCGACGATCCCGCCGCCTTGACGCGAAAGGCGCGGAACAGATGACGAAAACCCCAAAGGCCGCTGATCATACGGCCAGTTTTGCAGAACTATTTACCCCGAAACTGGTGACGGTTTTGCGTGAGGGCTATGGACTTTTGCAGCTACGGTCCGATGCCATTGCCGGGTTGACTGTTGCCATTGTGGCCCTTCCGCTCAGTATGGCGATCGCGATCGCTTCGGGCGCCACTCCGGCACAAGGTTTGTTTACGGCCATCGTGGGTGGATTTATTGTGTCGCTGCTGGGCGGGTCGCGGTTTCAGATCGGTGGTCCGGCGGGTGCTTTCATCGTTCTGGTCGCAAGCACAGTGACCCTGCACGGAATGGACGGTTTGATCCTTGCCACCATGATGTCGGGTGTCATGCTGCTGGCGGTAGGCTTCCTACGGCTTGGAACATACATCAAGTTCATACCATTTCCAGTGACGGTAGGATTTACTGCCGGGATCGCGGTCATCATCTTCGCCAGCCAGATCAAGGAACTGCTTGGTTTGACGTTGATGAATGAACCTGGGGAATTGCTGGAAAAGCTGCCCGCTCTGTGGGACGCGCGGGGGACGTTGACTCCTGCGGCCTTGGCCATATCGGCGGCAACGGTGGGTGTGATCCTGGGGCTGCGCAAGGTTCGCCCCCATTGGCCAGGAATGTTGATTGCGGTGGCATTGGCCGCTGCTGCTACGGCGATCTTGACACTGCCGGTGCAAACCATCGGCACGAAATTCGGCGGAATTCCATCCAGTCTGCCGGCTCCGTCGCTACCGTCATTTTCGGTTGAACTGGCGATGCAGGTCTTGCCCGCCGCCATTTCCTTTACCCTGCTTGGGGCGATCGAGTCCCTGCTCTCGGCCGTGGTTGCGGACGGCATGACCGGGCGCCGGCACCGATCAAACTGCGAATTGGTGGCGCAAGGCGCGGCAAACATCGGGGCTGCGCTGTTCGGAGGCTTTTGTGTCACCGGCACCATCGCGCGCACGGCGACAAACGTGCGTGCAGGAGCGCACGGGCCGGTCGCGGGTATGCTGCACGCAGTTTTCATTCTGCTGTTCATGTTGGTGGCCGCGCCCTTGGCCGCCTACATTCCGCTTGCCGCTCTTGCGGGTGTTTTGGCTGTTGTCGCCTGGAACATGATCGAAAAACCCGCCATTGCAGTGTTGATCAAGTCCGGTTGGGGCGACGCAAGCGTTTTGGGGGCGACGTTCTTCCTGACTATCTTCCGTGATCTGACAGAGGCCATTATCGTTGGTTTTGCGCTTGGATCCGTGTTGTTCATTAACCGTATGAGCCAAGCCGCTGCGGTCGAAGCCGAGACACCTTTTGTCGGTCAGGACATGGCCGATTCCGGCGCAGGCTATGACGAGATGCGGGCTGCCAATCCGGAAGTCGTTATCTATCATATCACTGGCGCCTTCTTTTTTGGCGCTGCGGCTTCGATCGGATCGGTGCTCGACCGGATTCAAGACACCCACAAGGCACTGATCATTGATTTCGCTGCTGTGCCATTTCTTGATTCCACTGGTGCCAACGTAATTGAGGGACTTGCTCACAAGGCCCATAGGCGCGGCGTCCGACTGTACGTCGCCGCCGCCAATCCTGAGATCAGGCGCGCGCTGCTTACCCACGGTGTCCGGCCACCTGAAACGCGCTATGCGGCGACCGTGGCAGATGCATTGTCGCAAGAGGTCGAAGCGGCAGCATGACGCTCTTTGATGAATGGCAGGCTTCTTGCAGAGCGGGTCTGATCTGTCCGAAATCCGTCCGTCAACCGGCAAAAATAAAGGGGGCGAAAGCCCCCTCTACTCCCGACTAGCGAGAAGCTGGCCTTACATCGGCGGCATGATGACGGAGTCGATCACGTGGATCACCCCATTTGTTGCTTCGATGTCTGCCGTCGAGATTACGGCACCATCCACCTTCGCGCCACCGTCCAGCGTGATCGTGATTTCCGATCCCTGCACTGTGGCCGCCTTCAGGCCCTCGGACAGGTCGGTGGACATCACTTTGCCCGGAACGACATGATAGGTAAGGATCGCTGTCAGCTTGTCCTTATTCTCGGGCTTCAGCAGATCTTCAACGGTACCAGCCGGCAGAGCGGCGAATGCAGCGTCTGTCGGTGCGAACACGGTGAACGGGCCTTCGCCTTTCAGGGTGTCAACGAGACCGGCGGCGGTCACTGCTGCGACCAGCGTGGTAAAGCTGCCAGCACCCACGGCGGTGTCGACAATGTCTTTTCCGTGGCCGTCAGCAAATGCCGGAGCCGAGAAGGCCAGAGCGGTGGTCATGGCAAGGAAAGTTCTGCGGATCATGTGGTGTTACTCCCGTTTGATCATCGCCTTGATTGGCAAGATGTATATGGGCCTTGCGACCGGATGGATCAGGGAAACGATCCTGTGATCGAGCCTTGCCACAGCATCGCTGCCGACTAAGCCCGCGTTGTAGGCAGTTTCCAGTCAATAACCTGTGAAAGATGGTGATGTAACGTGAGGCACCACATGCAGGTCTTGCGGTCAAATACACACCAAAAGCGGCGATGGCCGGAAGGTTCCGGTAGGATTGCTTTGATTTCTGGTGCAACTCAATCATTTTCTAGTAAACACAGATCATGGAGTTCGGGAATGGCGGGTGGATTAAAATGGTCGGAAGTGACGCCAAAGCCGGTGTGGCTAAATCGTCGGCGATGGATGGCGGGTGCTGCGGCGCTGATGGCAAGCCCGGCTGTGGCAAAGATCGAAGCGGCGAAAAGCGTCCTTTCAACGGATGCCACGCCGAACACGCTCAGTGAAATCTCCACCTACAACAACTTCTACGAGTTCGGGCTGGACAAGGGTGATCCAGCGCGCAACGCCCGGCTCCTGACCACAAGCCCGTGGTCAATCGATATTGTGGGTCTGGTCGATCGGCCTGGCAGCTATGCGTTGGAAGACATCCTCAAAGACGCACCGCTGGAAGAACGCATTTACCGGTTCCGCTGTGTCGAGGCGTGGCGCATGGTTATTCCGTGGATCGGGTTCGAGCTGGGCCATCTTCTGAGCAAGGTTGGCGTTCAGGCGTCTGCCAAATTCGTCGCATTTGAAACGCTGGTGCGCCCGGATGAGATGCCCGGTCAGAAAACCTCCGCCCTGGATTGGCCCTATCGGGAAGGACTGCGTCTGGACGAAGCCATGCATCCCCTGACCATTCTGGCAACCGGACTGTATGGCGAGGCGCTTCCCAACCAAAACGGCGCGCCCATACGGTTGGTGGTGCCATGGAAGTATGGCTTCAAGTCGATCAAGTCTGTTGTGCGCATCCGACTTACCGACACGCAGCCTGAAACCACCTGGAACATGCAGAACCCGCGCGAGTATGGCTTCTACAGCAATGTGAACCCGCAAGTGGATCACCCACGTTGGAGCCAGTCGAGCGAGCGTCGGGTCGGAGCCGGTATCTTTGCCGGACGTGAGGACACAGTGATGTTCAATGGTTACGGTGATCAGGTCGCTTCGCTTTATGCCGGACAGGATCTTTCGAAAGACTACTGATGGACCGTATCAACGCCTTGATCCATCGCACGCCGACGGGGCCTGTCTGGGCTGTTTGTGCGGTCCCGCTGCTATGGCTGATCTGGGCGGCGGCAACAAACGAACTTGGCCCTGATCCGGTGAAGGTCATCGAACACCAGCTTGGGCTGTGGGGCCTGCAGTTTCTTTTGGCATCCTTGTGTGTGACGCCGCTTCGCAAGGCGGGACTCAACCTGATGCGCTTCCGGCGCGTGCTGGGCGTTACGGCGTTCTTCTATGTTGTGTTGCACTTCATGGCTTGGGCCGTTCTCGACATGGGCTTGCGTTGGGACGAAATCCTGCGCGATTTGTGGAAGCGGCCGTACATCGTCTTGGGCATGATCGGGCTGAGCGCCATGATCCCACTGGCGGCGACATCGACCAATGCAGCGATTCGACGGCTCGGCCCACTGCGATGGCGGCGGTTGCACCGTTTGACCTACATAGCAGCAGTGGCGGGAGTGCTGCACTTCGTGGTTCTGGTAAAGGGCTGGCCAACCGAACCCTTGCTTTATGCAGGTGCCGTAGCAGCACTTTTGTTGCTGCGTGCAAGTCTGCCTCGGCCTGCCCATAGCTGAGTCTGTGGATAAGCCACGTCCAAGCGGAAAGGACAGTTTGGTCGGCGAAAGAAAATTGCCGCAATCAGCGTCCCTTGTGGCATAAATTGCGGCAACCCCAAGATTTTGTGCATTTTTCGGGCTTTATGAAAAAAATGCGACTACCTGCGATTTTTCCTCTTGCGGCTTCCGGCGTCCCTCCGTAAATAACGCCTCACCGCAGCGAAACAGCGACGGTGACGGACGGAAGCGAATACGAAGCGAAGCGGAAACGCAGAACGGAAGCAGAGCTGAAGACTGAAAAATCTGAAGATGCGGCGGTTCGAGAAACGCTAAGAGATTAGCGCCTCGAATTTGTTTTGTCTTCGTGCTCTTTGAAAATTGAATGATTTGAAGGGATATGTGGGCGGTTTGGGCGCATCGGCGTCTAACACGTAGCATATCTGCCCAGCAGGGGAGTTTCCGCGAGGAGGCCGACCGATGACCTGGGGAAAGCTTCACGGTTTGTGGGTTCTGGTTTCTTTGGAAACACGAGCACATGAATTGTAAAGACCTGTATCTGTGACGGATACAGGCAGATGTGCGAAGGTTCGACGTCAAGGATAGCTTTTCGGAGCTTTCAACTTGAGAGTTTGATCCTGG
>JBKBOF010000027.1:0-25393 GCA_046294955.1 Paracoccaceae bacterium | reverse complement strand
CACCCGACCTGTCGGCGCTGCGCGCGGCTGACCCCGCGCAAGATGTGGTGGTGATGGCAGAGGTGATGGCCGAAGGCAGCTATGTGCCGCACCATCCGCAAAAGATCGCGCTGATCCTGTCAGCCATGCGCCACTTTGCGACCCAGCTTGCAGCGCAGGGGTGGCAGGTTGACTACAGTCGTCTGGACGACCCCGACAACAGCCAGTCGATTCCTGGCGAGCTCTTGCGCCGCGCTGCCGCACATGGCGCAACGGAAATTTTGTGCACGCGCCCTGGTGAATGGCGGTTGATCGAGGCGCTGGACGATCTGCCGGTGCCGGTCACGCAACTGCCGGATGACCGCTTCTTATGCTCCGATGCCGAATTCGCCGCTTGGGCCGAGGGCCGCAAACAGTTCCGCATGGAATGGTTCTACCGCGAGATGCGGCGCAAGACCGGCCTGTTGATGCAAGGGGGCGGACCTGCGGGCGGGCAGTGGAATTTTGACCACGACAACCGCAAGGCAGCGAAGCCCGACCTGTTCCGACCCCGCCAGCCGCAGTTCGCCCTGGACACGACGACGCAAGAGGTGCTGGCTCTTGTCGAGACGCAGTTTCCCACCCATTTCGGCCGACTGCGCCCTTTCGGCTGGGCCGTCACCCGAAGCGACGCGCTACTGGCGCTGTCGCATTTCATCGCCCATTCCCTTGCCACCTTTGGCGACGAACAGGACGCCATGTTGGCCGATGACCCGACACTCAGCCATTCTCTGTTATCGCCCTACATCAATATCGGTTTGTTGCACCCGCTAGAGGTCTGCAACGCCGCCGAAGCGGCGTATTTTGCAGGGAGCGCCCCCTTGAACGCGGTCGAAGGTTTTATTCGCCAGATCATCGGCTGGCGCGAATACATGCGTGGCATCTATATGCTGCACGGTCCGGGTTATGCAGACCAGAACGCGTTGGGGGCCAGTCGTCCACTGCCGCCTCTATATTGGGGGGCAAGGACCGATATGGCCTGCCTGTCGCACGCCGTCGGGCAGACCCGCGATTTGGCCTATGCCCATCATATCCAGCGCCTGATGGTGACAGGAAATTTCGCGATGCTGGCCGGGGTCAGCCCGCAAGCGCTGCATGAATGGTATCTGTCGGTTTACATTGATGCCTTTGAATGGGTCGAGGCCCCCAACACCATCGGGATGAGTCAGTTTGCCGATGGCGGCATGTTGGGGTCAAAACCCTATGCGGCGTCGGGTGCCTATATTGATCGCATGTCGGATTACTGCGGCGGGTGTCGGTATCGGGTGGCCGACAAGACCGGGCCAAAAGCCTGTCCGTTCAATCTTCTGTACTGGGATTTTCTGATCCGTCACCGTGATCGCTTTGCCGTCAACCCACGCATGGCGCAGATGTACCGGACCTGGGACAAGATGGACGCGGCGCGCAAGGCGACGACTCTGGCAGAAGCCGGGGCGTTTCTGTCACGTCTCGACGCGGGTGTACCGGTCTGATCACGAAACCGGGGCCATCTCGGGCGGCATCGAGCCCCCCGAGATGGCGTTGCCACGGGCGGCGGCGGCGTTGCGCAACAGGTGTGAGGTCAGTTTTGCGGCTCGACCGCCGGAGCTGGTGCCGTCAGAATACCGTTGTCCCAAACCCCCTCGGCCAGTTGCCCGCTTGCATAGGTCAGCTTGCCCTGACCCGACCGGCGCCCTTTGACAAAACCACCCTCATAGACGTCCCGCGTCGGATACGTCGCAACGCCCGCGCCTTCGATTTCGCCTCCGAGCCAATCCCCAACATAGCGGAACCCGTCTGGCCCGGTTAGTTCGCCTTTGCCCGAGCGCAATCCACCGACAAAGCTGCCGGTGTAAACCGTGCCATCGGCATAGGTGGCCGTGCCATTCCCTTGCCTTTGGCCATCGACCCAACTGCCGACGTACTTATAGCCATCAGGCAGTGCCATGCTGCCTTCGCCGTGGGGTTTGGCGGCCTTGAACCTGCCGGTATAGATCGCGCCATTGGCGTATGTCGCTGTGCCGGTCCCGTCGATCACACCGGCAACCCATGTGCCGTCATAACCTGATCCATCGGCATAGGTGATCTTGCCCGACCCGTCGGCCTGATCGTCCTTAACGGCCCCTTCGTAGGCAGAGCCGTCCGGAAAGACGATCTTGCCCATACCCGTCATGCGACCGGCGACCCAGTCACCGTCCAGCACGGTGCCGTCCTTGGCGCGGAACACGCCCTGACCGGATCGCTTGTCGGACTGAAAGGCACCCTCGTAGACATCGCCATTCGCATAGGTGGTCTTGCCTTGCCCTTGCCGTTGGCCCTCGACAAAGCTGCCCTCATAGACGTCGCCGTTGGGTTGGGTCAGCCGTCCGGTGCCGTTGATCTGCCCCATCGCCCAGTCGCCCACGTAGGTCAGGCCGTCGGGCATGGTCAGCGTGCCATTGCCGTGTCGATCCCCGGCCTTCAGCATCCCCTCGAACACGGCACCATCGGCATATGTGATCCGGCCCGCGCCTTCCTTCAACCCGTCAAGCCATGCCCCGTCATAGCGATAGCCGCCGGGGCCTTCCTGCACGCCCTGTCCGTGGTGCTTTCCATCGACAAAGGCCCCGGTATAGACCGACCCGTCTGGATAGCGCGCGACCCCAGCGCCGGTCATCTTGCCGTCGGTCCAGTCTCCGTCATAGCTGCCGCCATTGGCGAAACTGATCTTGCCGCGCCCTTCGGGTTTGCCGACCACGAACGCGCCCTCATAGACTGACCCGTTGGGGTAGCGCGCCACCCCGTTGCCGCGGATTTCGCCTGCGGTCCATTCGCCGGTGTAGCTGTAGCCATTGGGCAGGGTATAGGTTCCGGTCCCATGCTGCCGCCCGTTCAGGAATGTGCCTTCGTAGAACGATCCGTCATCATATTGCTTGGTGACGACATCCCCCTCTTGCGCCAGAGCGCCACCCGTCAGGCCAAGGCCCAGAACCAACGCCCCCAACACTGTTGTTACACCTAGGCGCATCCAGACCCCCCGCCGCATTTTCGCGCAGAGCCTAGCTGCGTGGCTTCCTGCTGACAAGCAGTCCGGGCAAAGTCCCGCAATCACTTTCCCTTGGCCGCCAAACTGCTAGAACCACGGCATCCGCTTATGAAAGGTGCCGCCATGGCCGACCTGTTCCGCATCACCCTTGCCCAGTTGAATCCAACCGTGGGCGACCTGCGTGGCAATGCCGCCAAGGCCCGTGCGGCCTGGGACCGGGGGCGCGCCGATGGTTCTGATCTTGTTGCGCTGACCGAAATGTTCATCACGGGCTATCAGACGCAGGATCTGATCTTGAAGCCCGCATTTCAGCAGGCTGCGATCGCGGCGATCCGTCAGCTTGCTGTCGATTGCGCCGAAGGCCCCGCACTGGCCATCGGGGGTCCTGCGGTGCAGAACGGGAAATTATACAACGCCTATTACATCCTGCACGGTGGGCACATCAGCGCGACAGTGCTGAAGCACCATCTCCCCAACGATTCGCTGTTTGACGAAAAGCGCATCTTCACCCCGGCCGATGTGCATGGTCCCTATACCATCAATGGCGTTCGCATCGGATCGCCGATTTGCGAAGATGCATGGCACCCGGATGTGGCGGAAACGCTGGCAGAAACCGGGGCCGAGATCCTGCTGGTGCCCAATGGCAGCCCCTATCACCGTGGCAAGCCCAATCTGCGGCTTAATCTGATGGTTGCACGCGTGATCGAAACCGGTTTGCCGCTGGTTTATCTCAACATGGTTGGCGGTCAGGATGACCAAGTGTTTGACGGATCATCCATGGTCTTGAACCCCGGAGGGCGACTGGCGGCTCAATTGCCGCAGTTTGACGAACATGTGACCCAGATCACCTTTCGCCGCACGCCGGACGGGTGGCATGCCGATGCCGATGTAATCGCCCCGATTCCGCCGATTGGCGAAGCAGACTATCGTGCCTGTGTGCTGTCCGTAGCGGACTACTTCGCCAAGACCGGTTTCAAAAAGGCCGTGCTTGGCCTGTCGGGCGGGATCGATTCCGCCATCGTCGCGGCTATTGCCGCCGACGCGCTGGGGCCAGAAAATGTGCGCTGTGTGATGCTGCCATCCGAATTTACCAGCGCCCATTCGCTGGAGGATGCCGCGAAATGCGCCCGCGCCTTGGGGTGCCGTTTGGATACCGTGCCGATCAATGCCGCACAGAGGGCTGTGCTGGAAACGCTCGCCCCGCTGTTTTCAGGCACCGAGGAAGGCATCACCGAGGAGAACATCCAAAGCCGCCTGCGCGGGGTCATGCTAATGGCGATCTCGAACAAGTTCGGCGAGATGCTGCTGACCACCGGCAACAAATCGGAAATGGCGGTCGGCTATTGCACGATCTATGGCGACATGAACGGCGGCTACAATCCGGTCAAGGACATGTACAAGACCCGGATGTTTCTGACCGCCCGCTGGCGGAACGAAAACCACCGCGACTGGATGAAGGGCCCCGCCGGCGAGGTGATCCCCAAGCGGATCATCACCAAGCCGCCCTCGGCCGAGCTGCGGCCCGACCAGACCGATCAGGACAGCCTGCCACCCTATGAGGTGCTGGACGCCATCCTTGAAGGGCTGGTGGAACGCGAGGCATCGGTGGCTGATCTGGTGGCCGAAGGGTTCGACCGTGACACGGTGAAAAAGATCGAACACCTGCTCTATATCGCGGAATACAAACGCTTTCAGTCCGCCCCCGGCACAAGGCTGACGCAAAAGGCATTCTGGCTGGACCGGCGCTATCCCATTGCAAACCGCTTTCGCGACGGCAGCGGCACCTGACGTCTGGCCGAAGCGCGCGACGGCTCAGATCTCGCGCGCCGTCGCCTCGGGCATCAGGCGCATGACGTCTTCGGCGCGGCACAGGCGGGTGGCGTCTGTCATCACGGCCGCCGCCGCCGCCGCAGAGGCCATGGTCAGCGCCTGTGCTGTGTCTTGCCCGCGCGCAAGGCTCAGGACAAACGCCGCGACAAAGCTGTCACCCGCGCCAACGGTGGATTTTACCGGCACGCGAGGGGCAGGCGAAAACAGCCGCTGCCCGGCCTCTGCCAGCACATTGCCCTCGGCCCCGCGCGCCATGATCACCCGTCTGGCCACGCCTTGCGCCACCAGTTCACTGGCGAAATCGGCCGTATCGGCAAGGGTGTGGAGCGCGCGCCCTGCCAATTCCTCGCCTTCCTCGGCATCCATCCGCAACACCTCCAGTCTGGCGATGGGGGAGGTCACCGCCGCGCGCAGTGCCGCGCCCGAGGTATCCAGCACCACGCGCGACCCTTCCATGCTGGCCACAAGCTGCGCCGGGAAATCGTCGGGCACACCGGGGGGTTGGCTGCCCGAAATCACGCTGTAACCACCCGGTCGCGCGGTCGCCGAAAGCAGGATCAGCACGCGCGCCCGTTCCGCCGCGCCCCAGACCGGGCCGGGCAGCATGAAGCGGTACTGTTTGCCCGAGGTGCCTTCGGTTACCGTCAGGCTTTGCCGCGTCTCCCCGGGGCCAAGGATCGACAGGAAGGTCACGCCCTCTGCCCGGATCAACCCGGCCAGACGGTCGCCTGTCAACCCGCCAATCGCCACCAGTGCAAGACTGTCCCCCCCCAGCGCCTTGATCGCGCGGCTGACGTTCAGGCCGCCGCCGCCGGGGTCCAGATGCGGGTCCGTGCAGCGCAGCTTGTGGCCGGGAATGATTTCGGGAACCTCGGTGGCCATATCCAGCGCGGGATTCAGGGTGACGGTCAGAATGGGGGCTTGCATGCAGATGCGTCCTTCAGGATGCTAAGATGTTACCGCCAACATGCAGCGCCGGAAAGAACCTGTTTGGCGCCACGGCGAAAGAACACCAAGCCCTGTGTCCACAAGGCTGCGACACGACGCGATGGGGAGGGGGGACCCCCTCCCCGATTTGCTTAGCCGTTCAGCATCATCTGATAGCTGATCGGCACATAGCGAAAGCCGTCGCCCATCGCCTCGACATGGCCGATGCCGGGGAAAGGCATGTGGTATCCAATAAAGGGCACACGGTCTGCGGCCAGCATCCCGAACACCGCGCGGCGTGTTGCGGCGGCGGCGGCCTTGTCCATATCGAACCGGACCTCCCAGTCAGGCCTTTGCAGCGACCAGACGTAGTGGTTGGCGGTGTCAACAGCGAGCACCAGATTTTGGCCTTCGCTTTCCAGCCGATAGGCCATGTGGCCCGGGCTGTGACCGAAGGCCGCCATCGCAGTCACACCAGAGACAACCGACCCACCATCGTCAAGGAAGATCATCTTGTCATTCTGCGGCTTGACCTTGGCATCAAAGCCTTCGTTTCCGGCTTGTGACCAGTGGTTATGCTCGACCGCACCGGTGACATAGCGAGCATTCGGGAAGGTTACGCCAGCATCTCCGGCCATGCCGCCGATGTGGTCGCCATGCATGTGGGTCAGCACCACGATATCCACCTGTTCGGCGGTGTAACCGGCGGCAGCAAGCGCCCCGGTGATCGTCTCAGGTGCAAGGCCGGTGTCGAACAGAACCAGCTCGGTGCCAGTGTTGACGATTGTGGGAGTGAAGAAATTCTGGCTCTTGTCCACCGGGATGAAGTTGGCCTCAGACAGGGCCGCAAAGTCCTCGGCCGATGCATTGGTGCCAAATGTTTCTTGCGGATTTTCAAAGCCCCGTGTGCCGACCAGCAGCGTCGTAACCTCGAACCCGCCCAGTTTGAAACGGTTGAAGCCGGGGCTCTTCGCCCCCATCATTTCCGCCGCAGCATGGGCAGGGCGAGTCAACAGGGCAGGCGCGAAAGGCACGGCGGCGGCGGCAAACAGGGCCGAGCGGCGGGTCAGTTTGGGCGTCGTCATGGTAGGCTCCTTTGTCAACGGTGTCTTCGACACTAGCCCACATCCCGCGTCACGCCATTCACGGGGCTGTCATCCACTGTGCGGTGATGCGCAAGGCCCTGTGCAGGTCATTCCCACCAAGGGTCAATTGCGGCGATGTCGTCATCGCTCCAGCCGAAATGATGCGCCAATTCATGCACCAGAATGTGTGTCACGAGATCCTGCACGGACACATCGCCGCGATCCACCCATTCGTCCAGTATGGCGCGCCGGAACAGCCAGATCGCATCGGGCTGCATCGGCTGATCGCTAACTGATTTTTCGGTCAGCGGAATGCCTTCATACAGGCCGGTCAGATCGAATGGGTCTTCTATCCCCATCACGTCCAGAATGTCTTTTGGGGGGAAATCCTCGACCCGCAGAAGAATTGTGGTCGCCGCGGCGCGATAGGGACCCGGCAGCCCCGCTATCGCACCATGCGCAAGCTGTTCGATCAGCGCAAGGTCGGGGGCAATCGCATCCGGAGATATATTGGTCATGTCCGGAATATAGGACCCGAAGCTGATGCTTGGAAGGCTTTCGCGAAAACTGGACAATTCCGGGCTGCTGTGACAGGGAAAGGCGGTTGCAGGAGAGCACTGATGACAGCCCCCACGATTACCCGCTTTGCCCCGTCGCCAACCGGCTATATCCACGTTGGCAATCTGCGCACCGCGCTGATGAATTACATGATCGCCCGCAAGAACGGCGGTCAGTTCATCCTGCGTCTGGACGACACCGATCAGGAACGGTCAAAGCAGGAATATTCCGATGCCATCATGGCTGATCTGGAATGGCTGGGCCTGCACTGGGACCGGGTGGAGCGGCAATCCCTGCGGATGGATCGCTACCGCGAGGCTGCTGAAGATCTCAAGTCCAAGGGGCGGTTCTACGAAGTATTTGAATCTCCGGTTGAACTTGACCTGAAGCGCAAAAAGCAACTGAACATGGGAAAACCCCCGGTCTATGACCGGGCGGGGCTGGCCCTGACGGATGAAGAAAAGGTCAAACTTCGGGCCGAAGGACGCGAAGGCTATTGGCGGTTTCTTTTGAACCAGAACCGCATTGAATGGATCGATGGGATCCTCGGGCCGATTTCCATCGACGCAGCATCGGTCAGTGACCCGGTGCTGATACGGGCCGATGGTCAGGTGCTGTACACTTTCGCTTCATCCGTTGACGATATCGACATGGGCGTGACGTCCATCGTGCGCGGTGCGGACCATGTGACGAACACCGCAACGCAGATCCAGATCATGGAAGCCCTGGGCGGCACGCCTCCCAACTTTGCCCACCATTCGTTGCTGACCGGGGCAAAGGGCGAAGAATTGTCGAAGCGCCTTGGCACCTTGTCGCTGCGTGACCTGCGCGCGCGCGGGGTTGAGCCCTTGGCATTGCTCAGTCTTATGGCACGTTTGGGATCGTCAAAGCCCGTGGAACTTGCAGGGTCGCTGGACGAACTGATCCAAGGGTTCGATATCGGAAGTTTTGGCTCTGCCCCCACAAAATTTGACGCCGAGGATTTGTTCCCACTGACTCGCCATCATGTTCAGGGCCTGCCGTTCGACGCGGTGAAGGCGCGGATCGGGTCGATTGGGGTTCCCGATGACAAGGCCGAAGCGTTCTGGGCTGTGGCGCGGGGCAATATCACCGTACTGGCCGATCTGGATGGTTGGTGGACACTGTTCCGCGACGGTGCCACGCCTTTGGTGGCGGACGAGGACCGTGCGTTCATAGCGCAGGCCTTTGACCTGCTGCCGGTCCAGCCCTGGACGAAGGAAACTTGGGGTCAGTGGACGGCAACAGTGAAGGAAGCGACAGGTCGCAAGGGCAAAGGTCTGTTCATGCCGCTGCGCAAGGCGCTGACCGGGCAGGAACATGGGCCAGAGATGGCCGAGGTTATGCCGCTTTTGTCAAAAAAACCAAGCTTGTAATCAAACCGGCAGATCCTTGGCCTCTGCCATGGCACAGCCGCCGTTTGCAAAGCCCGCCCTGACAGAGCGGGCTTTGCCATGTCAGGCTTGTCATGAACCGGTCCCGCATTGGCCGGGCGGGTGACACGCGCAGCTTTGAGCGGTCCAGCAAGCCCGGCGTGGTCGGTCGGTCTTGGCCTGTCGGTCGATGTTGGCCTGGTCACCTGCAAGGCTCCGGCGACCTTAGAGATTGCCTGGCGGTATCATGATCCTGGAACCGCCAAGGGCAGTGCGCAATCGTTGACCGGCGGTGGCGGCGAAGGCCCCGGCGGCATACCCACAGCGCCGCTCAATTTTGATGTGACCAAGCAGGGTTTGTCGATGGGTTTGCGTAATCTGTTGGATTGAGGCTGTGGGGCGGCGCAGCCGCAATTGTGTTCAAGCAAAGCAGATCAACACCCTGATGGAGGACGCAGCTTTTTTTCGTCAGGAGTTGTGCTTCTCAACCTTGTAGGGGACAAGACAAGGCTGGACGTCATGCCTGCGAGCCATTGTTGCTATGCGATCGTCGAGGGTGGTAACGCCGGTCTTTGTCGGTCTTGAAGGCCAACCCGTCGTTTCCCTTTTCCCCCTTGCCAGCGGCTGCGCGGCCGCGCTAGATCATATGGTCAGGTTCGGGAGAATCCGGTCGCACGTGCAAGCGGGCAATCGGTGCCGAAGGAGCAACCGCCCCGGTAAACTCTCAGGCGCAAGGGACCGTTCTTGGCACCGGAACTCTGGAGAGTGGCTTTATTGCCCGCCGAAGGGATAATGATCTCAGGCGCCTGTATGGGCAGGGACAGAGGGGGCATCGCAGGGCAGGGATTGGCTTGTCCGGACGGTGCTGGAACCTCGGGTCCGGCCGAACGAGGAGGGGCGGAGTGACCGACCTGAAACAACTGGGTCTGCACGACCTTCATGTGTCGCTTGGCGGCAAAATGGTCCCATTTGCGGGCTACGCGATGCCGGTCCAATATCCTGCCGGCGTGATGACTGAACATCTGCACACGCGGTCGGCGGCGGGCTTGTTTGACGTATCTCACATGGGGCAGGTGATTCTGCGGCCCAAGGGGGATATAACGGCACTTGTGGCGGCATTTGAAAGCCTGATGCCGGTAGATGTGGCAGGTGTGGCGCAAGGGCGGCAGCGGTACGGCCTGTTCACCAATGAACACGGCGGTATTCTGGACGACCTGATGTTCGCCAATCGTGGTGATCATCTTTTCGTGGTGGTGAACGCCGCCTGCAAAGAGGCCGATGTGGCCCATATGCAGGCCCATCTTGCTGCTGTGGCCGAGGTTGAACATATAACGGACCGCGCACTTCTGGCACTGCAAGGGCCGTTGGCCGAAGCCGCGCTGTCGCAACTGGTGCCTGCGGTGACCGCAATGCGGTTCATGGATGTGGCCATCTTTGACACCAGTTTCGGCCCGATGTGGGTGTCGCGCTCAGGCTATACCGGTGAGGACGGGTTCGAAATCTCGGTTCCCGAGGCGGGTGCCGAAGGTCTTGCACGGGCGTTGCTAGCGACCAAAGGTGTCGCACCCATCGGCCTCGGCGCCCGCGACAGTTTGCGGCTTGAGGCGGGGCTGTGCCTTTATGGTCACGACATCGACACCTCTACCAGCCCTGTCGAAGCCGGGCTGACCTGGGCCATACAAAAATCCCGCCGGGCCGGGGGCGCACGCGCGGGCGGCTTTCCTGGCGCCGAGCGTATTTTGCGCGAACTTGCCGAAGGTCCTGAACGCCTGCGTATCGGCCTTCGGCCTGATGGCCGCGCTCCGATGCGTGACGGCACAGCCTTGTTCGATCCCGATGGCACGCCGTTGGGCGAGGTCACGTCAGGCGGCTTTGGCCCGTCGGTACAGGCACCTGTTGCCATGGGCTATGTCGCGGCCAGTCACGCAACCCCCGGCACCGCGCTAGAGGGCGAAGTGCGCGGCAAGCGCCTGCCCGTAACCATTTGCCCGCTTCCTTTCCATCCCACCACCTACAAACGCTGAGGCTTAGCGATGAAATATACCAAAGAACACGAATGGTTGCGCGTTGATGGCGATCTTGTCGTCGTCGGCATCACCGAACATGCAGCCACACAACTGGGTGATGTGGTGTTCGTGGAATTGCCGGAAACAGAAACCATGGTGGCCGAGGGCGACGAGGTTTGCGTGATCGAAAGCGTCAAGGCGGCCTCTGACATTCTGGCCCCGCTGGATGGAGAGATCGTCGAGGTGAATACCAAGCTCGTCGACAAACCAGCACTGGTGAATGAAGACCCGACAGGATCGGCATGGTTCTTCAAGATGAAAATCGACGACATGGCCGCTCTGGACGCTTTCATGGACGAGGACGAATACGCCGACTTCATCGGCTGACCGTTCCGATAAGATGATCAACTGTGGTGGGCGCCATTTCGTGCCCGCCTTGGCGCTGATATTCAAAGGCAAGTCATGACCTATACCCCCGTCGCCTATGATCCCTATGATTTCGCCAACCGTCGCCACATTGGTCCTTCGCCTGCCGAGATGGAGGCCATGTTGAAGGCTGTGGGCGTGCCGAGTCTGGAGGCGCTGATCGACGAGACGGTACCAGCGTCGATCCAGCAAAAGATTCCGCTGGGCTGGGCTCCTTTGGCCGAACATGAATTGCTGGACCGGATGCGGCAGGTGGCCAAGCGCAATACGGTGATGACCAGCCTGATCGGTCAGGGGTATTACGGCACGGTGACGCCGCCCGCGATCCAGCGCAACATTCTGGAAAATCCGGCGTGGTACACCGCCTACACCCCCTATCAGCCTGAAATTGCCCAAGGCCGACTGGAGGCATTGTTGAACTATCAGACGATGGTCGCGGATCTGACCGGCCTTCCAGTTGCAAATGCGTCTCTTTTGGACGAGGCAACGGCAGCCGCCGAGGCGATGACGATGGCAGAACGAAGCGCCAAATCAAAGGCGCGGGCGTTTTTTGTGGACAGGAACTGCCATCCGCAAACCATTGGCGTGATCCAGACCCGCGCAAAGCCTCTGGGGATCGAGGTCATCGTGGGTGATCCAACGAAACTGGACGCAACGGCGGTGTTTGCGGCTATTTTCCAGTATCCCGGCACCTATGGCCATGTCACTGATTTCACTGACAGAATTGCAGATCTGCACACGTCAAAGGCCCTTGCAATTGTGGCGACCGACCTTTTGGCGCTGACGATGCTGAAAGAACCGGGTGCGATGGGGGCTGATATTGCCGTCGGCTCGGCGCAGCGGTTTGGCGTGCCGATGGGCTATGGCGGACCGCATGCCGCCTTCATGTCCTGCCGGGACGAGCTGAAGCGGTCGATGCCGGGGCGCATCGTTGGCGTGTCCATCGACTCGCACGGCAACAAGGCGTATCGACTGTCGTTGCAAACGCGCGAACAGCACATCCGGCGCGAAAAGGCCACGTCCAACGTCTGCACCGCGCAGGCTCTTTTGGCGGTCATGGCGTCCATGTATGCGGTGTTTCATGGCCCACTTGGTCTGCGCGCGATTGCAGAACGGGTGCATTTCCTGACAACCCGACTGGCCCGCGCGTTGACCACCGCCGGCGCAAGGGTTTCGCCGCAGGCTTATTTTGACACGATCACAGTCGAAGTGGGGGTGGGCCAGACTGGCATCCTTGCCGCAGCCCGCCACGAAGGACTGAATTTCCGCAGGATCGGGACGGATCGCGTGGGTATCGCGCTGGACGAAACCACGGATGAACGCGTGCTTGCCCGGATCCTCGCCGCCTTCGGGATTGAGGGCGTCCCCCCACATATCGCCAGCCTGGGCTTTCCGGATGATATGGTCCGCAAGTCTGATTATCTGACCCATCCGGTGTTCCATATGAACCGGGCGGAATCCGAAATGATGCGTTACATGCGCCGGTTGTCGGATCGCGACCTTGCGCTGGACCGTGCGATGATCCCACTTGGGTCCTGCACAATGAAACTGAACGCCGCCGCCGAGATGATGCCTATCACCTGGCCAGAGTTCAGCAGCCTTCACCCGTTTGCCCCTGCCGATCAGGCCAAGGGCTATGCCGAGGCAATTGCCGACCTGTCGGACAAGCTGTGCGAGATCACTGGCTATGACGCCATGTCGATGCAACCGAACTCTGGGGCGCAGGGTGAATATGCCGGGCTGCTGACCATCGAAGCCTATCACAGATCGCGCGGCGATACGCAGCGCAAGATTTGCCTGATCCCGACCTCGGCGCATGGCACCAACCCCGCGTCTGCCCATATGGCGGGGATGGAAGTGGTCGTGGTCAAGACCGCGCCCAACGGTGACATTGATGTAGAAGACTTCCTTGCGAAGGCTGCTGCCGCAGGTGACCGGCTGGCCGCCTGCATGATCACCTACCCGTCGACCCATGGCGTATTCGAGGAAACCGTTCGCGACGTTTGCAAAATCACCCATGACCACGGCGGGCAGGTCTATATCGACGGCGCAAATATGAACGCGCTTGTCGGTTTGGTGAAACCGGGCGAAATCGGCGGCGATGTCAGCCATTTGAACCTGCACAAGACCTTTGCCATTCCGCATGGCGGCGGCGGACCCGGCATGGGGCCGATCGGCGTGCGGGCGCATCTTGCTCCCTTCCTTCCCGGCCATTCTGAAACGGGGGGGGCCGAAGGGCCAGTCAGTGCTGCACCTTATGGCTCGGCCTCGATCCTGCTGATCTCATGGGCCTATTGCCTGATGATGGGCGGCGAAGGGCTGACGCAGGCTACCCGCGTCGCGATCCTGAACGCCAATTACATCGCGGCACGCCTGAAAGGCGACTATCCGGTCCTGTTCATGGGGAACAAGGGCCGCGTGGCACATGAATGCATCCTTGACACCCGCCCCTTCGCCGACGTGGGGGTTACGGTGGATGACATTGCCAAGCGTCTGATCGACAACGGCTTTCATGCGCCGACAATGTCATGGCCTGTTTCTGGCACGCTGATGGTGGAACCGACCGAGTCGGAAACCAAGGCCGAAATTGAACGTTTCATTACGGCGCTTCTGGCAATCCGCGAGGAAATTCGCGCGATCGAAGCCGGAGAAATCAGTGCTACCGACAGCCCGTTGCACCACGCGCCCCATACGGTGAACGATCTGGTTGCCGATTGGGACCGCAAATACAGCCGAGAGGCCGGGTGCTTCCCGCCCGGTGCCTTCCGGGTGGACAAATACTGGCCCCCTGTCGGACGGGTGGACAACGTCTATGGCGACCGAAACCTGATTTGCACCTGTCCACCGGTGGAAGCCTACGCCCAGGCTGCTGAATAGTTAAAAAGGGGGGAATTGTTCCCCCCTTGCCAGCCTGTGCGTATTTTTACGCGGGCAGATTTGTCTGTTCGTGATCATATGGGCCCGTGCAACAGATCGACTCAAAAAGGAAACGCCATGATCGAGATCAGCCCTTCAAAAGTGGTTCAGGTCATTTTTCTGCACCGGGAAGGTCCCGCCGGCGAGGCGGAATTGCACGCGTTCATCAATGGTCTGAACGATGACGAAAAAGCCCACCTGACGGCCGTTGCCTGGATTGGCCGCGGCGCGTTCGAACCCGAAGACCATGCCGAGGCTTTGGCCACTGCGTTTGCCGAAGCAACAACGCCTACAGCTGACTATCTTTCAGGGATGCCGCATCTGGCAGAAAACCTCGAAGCCGGACTCGAGGCTTTGGGCATTGATGTTTCGGGCGAGGAGGAAGATTTGCTCTAGGGTCTTGCCAAGGGAACGCATGACACCAATGTATTCCATGTATGGAATGTGAGGAAGATATGAGCGAGACCTTCAAACTGACCTGCACGACTTGTGGCCAAGCAAACCGCTTCTCGGCGACCCGCGTCAATGACCGCCCTAAATGTGGCAGTTGCGGTGACGTGTTGGTGTCCGATACAGTGCTGGAACTGGACGCTACCACCCATGACAAGGCGATCCGCACGGATGACCTGCCCATTCTGGTGGACTATTGGGCGCCATGGTGCGGCCCGTGCCGGATGATGGCGCCCGAATTTGTCAAGGCTGCCAAGGCGCTGACCCCGCAGGCACGGCTGGCCAAGCTGAATACCGAAGATTTCCCCGCCATCTCGCAGAAGGCCGGGATTCGCGGGATTCCCGCGCTTGTGCTATATCATCACGGGCGAGAGGTCGCGCGTCTGGCTGGTGCCAGACCGGCAGCGGATATCATCGCCTTCGTTCAATCGAACGTTGGCAGCCCCGCCCACTGATGCGGCACGCCTGCGGCGGGTAATCTTGACAACGCCCGAAAGCTGCGCGAGTAAAACGCCGTCTGGGGCAGTAGCTCAGTTGGGAGAGCGCGTCGTTCGCAATGACGAGGTCAGGGGTTCGATCCCCCTCTGCTCCACCAGATTGAACAGAGATCTTGCTTGATCCGGTTTCAGGAAACCTGTGGCATCGTTTGCAGCATGCGACTTTGTCGGACCAAATCATGCACGAAGGCCAATTTTGACTGCACCACAACCGGCAGTGAAAAGGGATAGAGATCGTTCTGTCCCATGGATCGGTTCAGACTGTTCAGGGCAAGGGTCAGGGGAACCCATGCATCAATCAGGGTTTTGGCACTATCCTCGCGATAAGGATCCAAAGGCATGTCGGCGGCGCGGTTTTCCGCAGAATGGTCAGCCCCATCGACCCGAAGCCCCAAAGCAGACGCTGTTTCCAGCGTATCGACCATGTGCAGATAATGTGCCCATGTTTCGGCCCAATCTTCCCAGGGGTGCATGGTCGCATAGGCCGAGACAAAATCGTTTTCCCAGCCTTCAGGGGCGCCCTGCTGATAGTGCGTGTCCAGAGCGGCGGCATAGTCGGCGCGATCATCCCCGAATAATGATCGGAAGTCGTCCAGCGCATCGCCATCGCGCACCAGAAGGTCCCAATAGTAGTGACCGATCTCGTGGCGGAAATGCCCCAAAAGCGTGCGATAGGCCTCGCCCATCTGACTGCGCCGATGTTCCCGGGCGGCGTCGTCAGCCTCGATCAGCGCGATCGTCACGACGCCATCGGCATGCCCGGTCAGGATCGGGTCGGTTCCACCGGGATCCTCTGCCAGGAAGTCGAACACCAATGGTTCTGGATGGCCAGAGCCCGGCAACGGGTGCGGCAGTCCGAGTTTGATCAAGGTATAGACCAACCGCCGTTTGGCGGCCTCGGTCTTCATCCACAATGCCAGATGCTCAGGGGTGGACAGGTCTGGCACGGTCCGGTTGTGTTGGCAAGCGATGCAGTATTCCTGTTCAGCCGCGCCTTCAGCCGCAGGGTGCATCCAGTTGCATGCACTTCGTTCCCAGTTCTTGCAAAAGCGGTGCGTCCCTTCATCGACCGAGCCATCGATGCCGGGAAGCGCGTGCCACAGCGCACCCTCGGCCACTACGGCAACCATGCGGTTTTCATCGGGCAAATAGCCGAGTGTGTTGCCGCATTTCAGGCAGACCGCATTTTCGAAATACAAGATTTGCCCGCAACACTGGCACTGAAAGATTTTCATCGGTTTGGCTTTCTGTGATCAGGCTGCGCCCGGCCAATAACACGCCGGAGCAGGCCATCAAAACCGCTGTGACGGGACAAGCTGAGATGCAACGCGCGTTGCGGTCATCGGGTTCCATCCGAATGGCAAAACGGCCCGCCTCCCGCCTCCATTCTTGATGTCGATCAAAGGTAGAAGACCCAGATTGTGCTAACCTATGCTGAAATTTGCATATCTAGGAGGTTCCAATGGCCCGTCTGATGCTGATCCTGTTTTCGATCATTGCCACGTCCATGATGGGGGCTGCGATCGTCGTCGCCTTGACCATGGGCTGGGATACCGTTCAGCCCATTATCGTCGCCGCAGCCATTGGATTTGTGGCCGCCATCCCGACAAGCTGGTTTGTCGCACGCCAATTGGTCTAAGCTGCGACAGAAACGCCCTGCACCGCCGTTTTATACCGGACTGAACGTAAATACAGGGATGCCAGATGCAGAAGCCCAAAGGTTATTCGAAGACCCAGATTGCCTTGCACTGGGGTGCTGCTGCTGTGATTGCGCTTCAATTCATTTTGCATGACGGCATTTCCGACGCATGGGATGTGATCGAAAAGGGCGGGACCATCGCGTTTTCTCCGCTTGTTGCGTCCCATGTCGCGGGCGGATTTGTGGTGTTGGGGTTTGTGGTTTGGCGCTTGGTCTTGCGGTTTCAGCGTGGGGTGCCTGCCTTGCCAGCGGGCAGTGGCGTCCAGCATCTTGCAGCGCATGTCGGCCATTTCGGCCTGTACGCCTTGATGGTGGCTGTACCGATCAGCGGGGCGGTGGCGTGGTTCGGCGGCGTCTCGGACGCCGCAGACGCGCATGAGGTTTTGAAAACCCTGCTGCTTGTCTTTGTGGCGGCGCATGTGGCGGCAGCCTTGTTGCATCAATTCTGGTTGAAAGACGGGCTTTTGCTGCGGATGCGGCAGTCGCAGGACTGATCCGCCAGCCTATCACGCCATCAGGAACGCACGCACGGTTTCTTCAAACTCACGCGGCTTTTCGGCGTGCAGCCAATGGCCCGTTCCGGGGATTTTGGCAAAGCGCGCAGCCGGAAAAAGCGCGCGGATCGTCGGTCGGTATTCGAGTTTGACATAGTGGCTGTCGGCGCCCGTCAGAAACAGCACAGGGCCGTCAAAATGGCCGTGAGTGTCTGGCCAACCGACGATCTTCGGCATTTCCGCTTCGAGGACATCAAGGTTCAGTCGCCAGCGGGGGTGCCCTTGGGCCTTGAGGTCGAGTGATTGCAAAAAGAAGGCGCGCAATGACGGATCGTCAACCAAAGCGGCCAGACGGCGGTCGGCTTCGCCGCGTGTCGTGATGCCCGTCAGATCCAGCGCCCGCATGGCATGAACGTGGCGCGATTGATCGTGCCCGTAAGCCACCGGGGCAATGTCTGCGACCACCAGCTTGCGGACCAAATCGCCTTGGGTCAGCGCAAGGTGCATTGCTGCCTTGCCCCCCATGGAATGGCCCATAACGTCAGCCTTGCCGCCCAAGGTGCCGATCACCTCGGCCAGATCCGCGGCCATGTCCGGATAGCTGTGCGACGCAGCCCAAGGACTTTCCCCGTGATTGCGCATATCCACCGCCACCACATCGCGGGTGTCCGCCAACCGGCGTGCAATAACCCCCCAATTGCGGCCAGAGCCATAGAGCCCATGGGCAATAACCAAAGGCGGTGCGTTGGATGGGGTGATAGCGGGATGGTGGATCGTGGCAAGCATGCCACCTGTTTAGCGACAGTTTGCCAGCCTTGCCAGAGCGGTTGAGGAAGGTGCCGCGCAAGAATAGACTTTCGCAAAAAGGTTTTTGGTATGAGCGCAGTCACAATTCAGCAAATGGCAGACAGGGTTGCCGGGCTTTTGGAGAACCGACTTGGGATCCGTGGCGACGGTTTGTCTGAAAAAATGCGTCGGGGTGGAAGAACCTTGCCCCGCCGTGTCCGCGATGCAGTACAGGAATTGGCGGATCTGGAGGAGAAAGCCAGAAATCCCAAGCTTCTTGTGCAAATTGATCAGAGCCGGGTGGCACAGTGCTATGATGTGTGCGTGAAACATCTGACCGGGTTGCGGCCACAGTCGGCACGAATGAATACCCTGATCCGTGTTGCATCTACCGTGGCTTTGGGGCTGCTGACGCTGGGTTTGGTTCTCTTGTTTGTGCAACGCCTGCGTGGTCAGATCTGACGCCGGTCAAAAAAGCGCGGGGCAGCCCCCCGCACCTTTGCAATGGATCGGCGCAAATGGTCTTTTACAGTCCCGGATAGATCGGGAACCGGTTGCACAGCGCCTCGACCTCGGCGCAAACCTTGGCTTCGACGGCAGTGTTGCCATCCTCGCCATTTGCAGCCAGTCCATCGACAACCTCTGAGATCCAGCGGCCAATCTGGCGGAACTCCTCTTCCCCGAAACCGCGTGTGGTGCCGGCAGGGGTGCCCAACCGAACACCGCTGGTGATTGTCGGTTTTTCCGAATCGAACGGTATGCCGTTCTTGTTGCAGGTGATATGCGCACGCCCAAGTGCCTTTTCCGTGGCATTGCCCTTCACACCCTTGGGTCGCAGGTCCACCAACATCAGGTGGCTGTCGGTGCCGCCAGTCACGATGTCTAGGCCGCCCTTCATCAACTGATCGGCCAGGGCTTGTGCATTCTTGATCACCTGTGCCTGGTAGGATTTGAACTCGGGGCGCAGCGCCTCGCCAAAGGCGACGGCCTTCGCTGCGATGACATGCATCAGTGGTCCGCCCTGGATCCCCGGAAAAATCGCCGAGTTGATCTTTTTCGACAAAGCCTCGTCATTGGTCAGGATCATCCCACCGCGCGGCCCACGAAGGGTCTTGTGCGTGGTCGTGGTAGCCACATGCGCGTGCGGGAAAGGCGACGGATACAAACCCGCCGCAACCAGCCCGGCAAAATGCGCCATGTCCACCAGAAGGTATGCGCCCACGGAATCTGCAATCTCGCGCATCTTGGCAAAGTCGATGATGCGCGGAATCGCAGATCCACCCGCGATGATCATCTTGGGTTTGTGTTCTGCCGCCAACGCCGCAACCTGATCATAGTCCAGTCGCAGGTCTTGCTTGCGCACACCGTATTGGATGGCATTGAACCACTTGCCCGATTGGTTCGGTGCCGCGCCATGGGTCAGGTGGCCGCCAGCATCCAGTGACATACCCAGAATCGTGTCGCCGGGTTGCAAAAGCGCCTGAAACACTCCTTGGTTGGCCTGCGAGCCAGAGTTTGGCTGCACATTGGCAAAGGTGCAGCCAAACAGCTTGCACGCCCGCTCGATCGCCAGATTCTCGGCGATATCGACATATTGGCAGCCGCCGTAATAGCGCTTGCCGGGATAGCCTTCGGCGTATTTGTTCGTCATCACCGAACCTTGGGCTTCCATCACCGCGCGGCTGACGATGTTTTCGGAAGCGATCAGTTCGATCTCCTGGCGCTGACGGCCCAATTCCTGCGTGACGGCGCCGAACAATTCAGGGTCGCGCGAAGACAGGGGTTCAGTAAAAAAGCCGGTGTCGCGGTGCGGGGCATTCATGGGCGTCTCCTGCCAATTCCGGTGGATCGGGATGGCGTTCATTTAGACCAACGCCCGTCGCCGGGAAAGGTAAGAAAACGACGCATCCCGGAACCCATGCGAAATTTGCTGTCTTGCGGCTGTCGAGCGGGCTGTGGGCTTGAGTTTGACGCCATGGACCGTCAAGACTGTTCACAAGGGAGATCCGCTTTGCCCAATGCCTTGCCCAACGCCTTGATTGCCTTTCGCGCCAGTTCCACGCCCGCCGCACAAGATGCTTTTGCCCAGCTTACAAAGCGGCATGGGCAGTCGGATCTGTCGCAGGCCACCGCGGTCGTGGCGTTGGGGGGCGATGGTTTCATGCTGCAAACCTTGCATGACACCCAAAGCAGCGGACTTCCGGTTTATGGAATGAACTGCGGCACCGTCGGCTTTCTGATGAACGCCTTTGAGCTGGACGGCCTGACTGAGCGTCTGGCGCAGGCCGAGGAAACCGTGATCAACCCGCTGCACATGCGCGCAACCACTGCGGATGGCGGTCTTGTCGAAGCTCTTGCGATCAACGAAGTGTCTCTGTTGCGCGCAGGACCGCAGGCGGCCAAGCTGGCGATTTATGTCGATGGCAGACTTCGGCTGGAAGAGTTGGTTTGCGATGGAGCCTTGCTGTGCACGCCTGCAGGGTCAACCGCATATAACTATTCTGCGCACGGTCCGATCCTGCCGATCGGGTCTGATGTGCTTGCCCTGACGGCGGTGGCTGCGTTCCGTCCGCGCCGGTGGCGGGGCGCGTTGTTGCCCAAGACGGCAGTGGTGCGACTGGAAGTGCTCGATCCGGCCAAGCGTCCGGTGATGGCCGATGCGGACAGCCGGTCGGTACAGAACGTGGTATCAGTGGAGATCCGGTCGCAGCCGTTGATCCGTCATCGTATCCTGTTTGACCCCGGCCACGGGCTGGAAGAACGCCTATTGGTCGAACAATTTGCCTAAGGCTTGACGCCCCAGCCTTCAAGCTTGCGGTAAAGGGTCGACGGTGAAAGTTCCAAAATGCGCGCTGCCTTTGTAACGGACCCGTCGTTTCTGGAAATCGTTTCTTCGATGACCAGTCGTTCGATGTCTGCCATGCTGCGGCCGACAAGCCCATCCAGAAGACCGGCCCGGCCCTGACCGTGGCTTTCCGATTCTGCCGAAATGCTGACATCGTGGTTCAGCGATTCTGGCAACATCGCAATGGTCACGCGCCCCCCTTTGTTCAGGACAACGACATTCCGGATCGCGTTCAGCAGCTGCCGCACATTGCCTGGCCATCCGAGTTGGCGAAACAGGTCAAGCACCGGCGGCTCGAACCCGTCAAAATGGCGGCCCTCTTCCTTGGCAAAGCGGTCAAGCGCCACCTTTGCGATTTCGACCACATCATCTCCACGCTCCCGAAGGGGCGGCATGTGCACGGGCACAACAAACAATCGATAATACAAGTCCTCGCGGAATTCCCCGCGCCGGACGGCCTCGGCTGGATCGCGGTTGGTGGCGCAGACGATCCGCACATTCACCTTGCGCGGGCGGGTCGCGCCAACCGGCTGTACGGTTGATGTTTGCAGGAACCTAAGCAGTTTTGTCTGCAAGGCCGGGGCCATTTCGCAGATCTCGTCCAGAAAAAGAGTGCCCCCATCGGCAGCCGCTGCCGCCCCCGGTTTGTCTGAAATTGCACCGGTAAAGCTGCCCTTCATATGGCCGAACACTTCAGACTCCAGCAGATCCTGCGGAATGGCGCCACAGTTCAGCGCAATGAACGGGCCATTCGCGCGCGGGCTTCCGGCATGAATGGCCAAGGCGCAGAGTTCCTTTCCGGTGCCGCTTTCGCCAGTGATAAAGACGGTTGCCATGGATCCGGCGACCGAACGGATCTTGTCCTGCACCCTGCGCATGGCGTCGGAAGACCCGATGAAAACATCTTCCGACACGGTAGCCTCGACCGTCCGGCCGCGTGCTTGCTGCGGTTTTGGCAGGGTGCGCCGCGTGCCGCCGGCATTGTCCACGGCATTCAGAAACCTGACCTCATCAAATGGCTTGACCAGAAAATCATGCGCGCCTGCACGCATCGCCTCGACCGCCTTGTTGATGCTCGCATTGGCCGTGATGACGACCACCCGCGTCTCAGGGCGCAGCTTCAGCATGTCGCGCATCAGGCCAAGCCCATCTCGATCGGGCAGCATCAGGTCGAGCAAGACCGTGACAGCCCCGGATTCCCGAAAGATCCGCATGCCTTCCGCTGCTGTCGCTGCGATGCGCACAGTATGTCCTGCCGTCTGCAAGACCGATCTGTATACCATCTGAAGCGATGGCGTGTCTTCGACCAGCAACAAGGGGGGCGGTCCTGATGTGGTCATTGCGACGGAGTCTGGCTGGTTGGCAGGCTGGCATTTTCAACAAAGCCAATCAAGGCCGCCAGCCCATTGATGACGGTTTGGCCCAAAGCGCGGGTTGTGCGCCCGTCTTCCTCATGCGCCGCAATGTTCAGAGTCCGTGCAGCATTTTCCAATCTGCGCGCCCCTGCCGCCCCTGCCAAAGCGACCAGAACATGGGTCTGGGACCGGATCTCTGCCCAGTCGGGGCCAGCCAAAGCCTTGGAAAGCGCCACCGACACTGCCCGAAGATCCGCTGACATCTGTGCCACAAGCTCAGGGGCAACCTCCGGACCCGCCATCAACAAAAGCGCATCAAAGACCGATCGGTCAACGCCCTCTTGGTGCAGGTTGGCGGCGTCCAGTGCGGCCACGGCCTTCTGTGCCCTCGCCACCTTGGCCCGCGCTGGGGCCGGAAGCGGCATTTCGGCCAGTTCAGCCAAAGACTCGCGCAGCACTTTCAGATGCTGTTCTGTGTAAAGCGGTTTGGCGTCGGGTTCGGACATGGCGCAAGGTTATCGCAAGCCTTGCGCCGGTCCAATGAATTTCCCTAGCCTTTCGCAAGTCCAAGGCTTTTCAACGCCACAGTGATTTCATCCAGAATGACAGGATCGTCGATTGTGGCGGGCATCTTCCAGTCGCCACCATCGGCGATCTTGACCATGGTGCCCCGCAGGATCTTGCCAGAGCGTGTCTTTGGCAACCGATCCACCACCACTGCGCGTTTGAAATCCGCTACTGGTCCGATCTTTTCGCGCATAAGCTTGACGCATTCCGCAACGACTTCATCGGGGTGACGGTTGGCGCCCTTGTTCAAACACAGGAACCCAAGCGGCGACTGGCCCTTCAACGCATCGGCGACACCGATCACGGCACATTCCGCCACGTCCTTGTGTCCGGCCAGAACTTCTTCCATCGCGCCGGTCGAAAGACGGTGACCCGCGACGTTGATCACATCGTCGGTGCGCGCCATGATATAAAGATAGCCATCCGCGTCGACATATCCCGCGTCGCCCGTTTCATAGTATCCGGGAAAATGCGCCAGATAGCTTTTTCGGAAACGGTCTTCGGCATTCCAAAGCGTCGGCAATGTTCCGGGAGGAAGCGGCAGTTTGATTGCTATCGCCCCCAGCGTGCCCGGCGATACCTCGTGGCCGCCTTCGTCCAGCACCTGCACGTCGAATCCCGGCATGGCCACTGACGGGCTGCCGATCTTGATTGGCAGCAGTCCAAGACCCATCGGATTGGCGGCAATCGCATAGCCTGTTTCCGTCTGCCACCAGTGGTCGATCACCGGCACATTCAGGTGACGGCCTGCCCACTCCACCGTGTCAGGATCAGCGCGTTCGCCGGCCAGAAACAAGGCTTGCAGGTGCGACATGTCATAGTCCTGCACCAACTTGCCCTCGGGGTCTTCCCGTTTGATCGCGCGCAGCGCCGTAGGTGCGGTAAAGAAGGACCGAACCTTGTGTTCCTGTATCACCCGCCAGAAGGTGCCCGCATCCGGGGTGCCGACGGGCTTTCCTTCGAACACGATCGTCGTGCAGCCCGCAATCAGCGGCGCATAGCAGATATAGCTGTGGCCCACGACCCAACCCACGTCGGACGCCGCCCAGAACACATCGCCGACGCCGCAATTGTATATCGCCCGCATGGTCCAGTTCAGCGCGACCAGATGCCCGCCCGTCGGACGCACAACACCTTTGGGTGCCCCTGTGGTTCCGGAGGTGTACAGGATATAGGCTGGATGGTTGCCCTCGACCGGCACGCAATCGACCGGATCGACGCCGTATTGAAATCTGTGCCAATCCAGATCGCGGCCATCGATCAGTTTGGCCACTTCCTGTTCGCGCTGGAATATCACACAGAAATCTGGCTTGTGACCGGCCAAGTCGATGGCACCGTCCAGGAGCGGCTTGTAGTGCACAACGCGGTTCGGTTCGACCCCGCAAGAGGCCGCGATGATGGCTTTTGGTTTCGAGTCGTCGATCCGAACGGCAAGCTCGGCCGCCGCAAAACCGCCGAAAACGACAGAATGGATGGCACCAAGACGGGCACATGCCAGCATGGCCTCGAGCGCCTCAGGAACCATGGGCATGTAGATGATCACGCGGTCACCCTTGGTGACACCTTTGGCGGCAAGGGCACCGGCCAGTCTTGCCACGCGGTCAAGCAATTCGGCATAGGTGATGACATGCTTTGTCCCGGTGACCGGGCTGTCATGGATGATGGCGGGCTGGTGTCCGCGACCCGCCTGCACATGGCGATCCACGGCGTTCCAGCAGGTATTGACCATGCCATCGGTGAACCATTCATACAGGGGCGCTTTGTCATCATTCAAGGCGCAGGTTGGCTTTGTGGTCCAGTCAATGGCCCCCGCTGCGTCCATCCAGAAACCTTCCGGATCGGTCTTCCATTTCGCATAGATGTCGGAATATCCCATCGTCCGCGCCTCCTCCTAACGCTTGGGCGTTGTGTTACGGCATCGATGGCGCGCCATGCAACGCTGTTACCGCCGATCAACACGCCCCTGCCACAAAATATTTGCAGAAATTGCCAATAGCGCTCTGCAAACTTTTGCAAACCATTCTGAATGTTTAAGATTCGCGCGAAGACAAGGCCGATTTGCAAATCGAGCCTGCGCAGGCCTGTGAAGCATGGCGAATCTGTTCCGCCCACCCCTAAGCCATTTCGAATGGCTATGGGTTCAGGGCCGACAGTCGGCCGCGACGTCAGCAGCGCATGCCGCATGCTTGCATCTCGGCCGGGTCATTGCCTCCGGCCAAGCGGCTGATGTGCCTTGGCAGGTGGCTGGCAACACGAATGCCCTTTCCACGGACCGTCAGAGCATCAACCGTAATGCGCGACAGGGGTGCCCGCGATGGCTGACACATTCAGAAGGCCGCGGGCAGTAATGGACGGTGTCACGATATGGGCCTTGTTGCCCATGCCCATCAGGATCGGTCCCACCTCCAACCCGCCCGCCTTCATCTTGAGGATATTGCGCACACCGCTGGCGGCATCTGCGCTGGCAAAGACAAGAACATTTGCTGGGCCATCGAACCGGCATCCGGGCAGCAAGCGATCTCGCAATGCCTGATCCAGC
>JBKBOF010000026.1:0-25502 GCA_046294955.1 Paracoccaceae bacterium | reverse complement strand
CGCAGTTAAGGCGACGCCACCGTCCGCAACATGTCAACACGCCTGCAGCTGCTGTTCATCGCAGGGCAAAGGCCAATCGTCGCCGCAAAGCTCGCATATTATGCTGATGCTGAGTTTCAAGGGTTGTTTGACGCTGCATGAGCGACGAGAATCTGGAGAAAACAGTCGACAAGATTTTGTGCCATCGATGCGGCCCCGGCGTTCAAGCGCCGGGGCATTGTCATGGAAAGGCCTTTGGCTCTCTACAGCCCACTTAGGATAGAGCGTTCACCTCAGGGCTTGGTGCAGCTACCGCCGCACAATCAGGCAATAGCCTGTAATCCCTTGTTCCGCACAACCGTCAACAAGCGGAGAGCCGGGCCACTCGGCCTCTTAACACCTCGTTCCCAATCCGAAACGACCCCCTTACTGACGTTGAGATAGCGGGCGAAAACAGGCTGCGAAATGCTTTCGCGCTCCCGAATAGTACGTATTTCTTCTGGGGTCAGAGGCTTCACGCTTGTTAGGCACCCTTCATCAAATTCGCGCATCGTCTTTTTGTCGATCGCTCCAGACTCGTGAAACCCTTCCATCATCTCGTGGACGGCTGCTAAAACCTCTGTCTTGTAGGTCTTACCCATTGCAATTCACCTCTGACATCCGCCCCGTAGCGATTTCCGCGTCCATTTGGTCATCTGTAAAGGCCAAAACAAGCTTCGCGGCCTTTTTCAGATAAGTCTCATCGGCATCATCAAGATTGGCCATGTCGCTTTTGGCGAACCCAAACGCAAAAACAGCCCTTTGCTGCGCTCGGAAAAAAACCAATGTCCGGAAGCCACTGGATTTTCCCGCACCAGGCCGGGCAACTCGTTGCTTAATGAGACCAGATCCAAGATCAGCATCGATCTGACCGCGTTCAGCACGCGCAACAGCCTCACAGAGCATGGCGTCAGAAATTTTCTCTTTCCGGGCAAATTTCTGAAACCAACCGCTTTTGAAGACTCTCACATCGGTTCCTTACCCTGCATATATAATGCTGAGCGTTATGCTTCAAGCGCTTCATTTGGTTATTTTTTGAAGCGCGTCAATCGCGCGTTCAACGGTCTCGGCCAGCGTGATTTCGTGTTGATCCGCATAGCTATAGATTGCTTCAATAGTCTCTGCACGTAGGCGTGTGGCGAATTGTTCCGTCCGTCCCGTTTTCCGACGCGTTCTGCGCTGGGTTCGAGTGGAGGGAGCACCTTCTGAGTTGGCAGCCTTTGGTGTTTCCCTAAATCCTGCGGCCCTGGTCGCTGCCTTAACGGCAAGATTATCGACTGGGGGCACTGGCGTGTTGTCCAGATCCCCGAAATCGAGGGTTGCGCGCTTCTTGTCTTCCGTGCTCATGCTCCCTCTCCTCTTAACGCGTTGATCACCGCCTGAGCAAACTCGCGGCTATTTTCCTTGGCACTCTGCAGTCCCGAAACGTCAGAGACGTCCAGATCACGAAGTATTCCGCCAAGAGAAAACAGTGCCCGGTAAGCTGCTCGGTCAATCAGAGTTACTGGGAGCACCGGTACTGCCGCATCGGAAAACTGCCGTTCGATGTCACGAGCGGTTCGCTCGCGAATGGCCGGTGGGACTCTTGTAAAGAACACCCTGTAGGGAATATCGCGGTTGGCGACCTTCCGCATCTGGTGAACGAGCTTTACAGATTTAGCAGCCTCCGATGCATCGAGCACAGAGCTTTGAAGTGGAATCAACACGAGATCGGAGCGGGCAATCGCAAAGCCAATTCGATCGGTTGCCGTACCTTCCAGGTCGACGATGACAAAATCTGCCTTCGCTCGAGCTTCCTCTATCGTATCGATGATGGTCTCGGCGGAATCATCAATCATCAGCCGCATAGAGTTCGGTGTGCCTTTCAGGCGGGCCCAGGCTTCAAGCGGGCGATTGGGGTCGGCGTCAATTAATACGACACTGCGGCCTGCCGCTGCAAACTCGCCGGCAAGCACGACGGCAGATGTTGTTTTTCCGACGCCGCCTTTGCTCGACACAAATGAAACCACAGGCATTACGAATCTCCCAAAGCAGCTGACTAGCGGAACGCTAGCAGGAATTCGTTTATAAACAACTTACATGCCGCTTGTCATCAGTTATGTAGAAGCTAAAAGCTAGCAATCTGCTTTCTAGGATGATGGCGTGCTAGTTTTCTCCTTGCTCTTCTCAAAAGCCATGAGACGTTGTCCGCGCGCAAAACGCGGGTTCTTGAATGGAAGGGAGTCTTTGACTGTGAATCAGCGTGCGCCATGATCGTCGCAGGACCTCATTAGCGGTTCCAACGGGGAGATTCGCCTAGGGTTTTCCTTTATGTATAGAGTTAGATTGAGATTCAGTCTGTCTGGCGGACTCACGTAATTTTATCGCCTTTCCTAGACGGGCAAGTGCTTGGCCCAAGGGATTGTCACCTACGTCGAAAAGGGTTCTCGCCTCGATGTCGAGCGATAACCGGTGCGCCTCTAATTCAGCCGCACGCTCCGCCTCGATCTGAATATGGTCGTCAGGCGGGGGAGGGGCCACGCCCCACCGTCCAAGGACCTGTCGCGCTCGCTCCGGAAGAGACATGCGATAGGCGTTGCTAGCCTGCTTCACTTGGGGACCGCGCCCCTCGTTACCCGTCGGCTCATAGCGTCTGAGCCAGTCAAGGAAACCGTGGGTGCGCAGATTCTTCAGCGCCCGGACGATCGCGTCGCGCGACCGCCGGAGCTTCAGCATAAGTGTGTCGATCGACGGCTCTAGTCGACCGGTGCGGAAATCCACGAGATTAGCGAACAGTTCGAGCAGCTCGATAGCCACGCCCCCCAAGGGTCCATTGCGAGCACCGGGTTGGCGACCTGCCAGTTCATACCGTCGTGCTGCAAGCACGATCATGCGGACGTCCTGTCGGCTTGTCCGCCGCCAGAATACTCCTTCACATCGCCCGCGTGCACAGCTTTGCCGCCGAACAGGCGCGCGCTTCCGCCCGGCTGATGCTCTTTCGAGCACCGCCCCAATCTGTTCATACATCGTTTCCGCCTCCTTGTAGGCGGGCATGACATTGGACAGCAGACAAAGATTTATCGTCCCGACAAGAGACACCTCTTGCAGGTTGATGAAAACTCGACTATCTTGGGACTTAGAACAGGTGGCCCCAAAAGCCGATGTCGTAACTGACCGAAAACCCCTAGCCGTTACCAGCGGCGAGGGGTTTTTTCGTTATGCCCTCATTTCATTGTCGACAAACGCCTTCAATGCCAATTCGAATATTTGAGCCCGCGACGCCAATCCGCGCTCTGACTTGATCTTATCAAGACAGTCCACCAGATCTGTCGGCAAATCTGTGTGAACATAGACACGACCCGCCTCGCGCAAACGCTGACGGTGGGCAGCTACTTTTTCTCTGACTGGTTTTGCTGTGCTCATCGTTACATGAAACGGTGATTCGCGCTGATTCTGCAAGCCGTAAATCACCGGTAGCGCTTCGCTCACCCCTCAACCTAGAGAGAGAAGCCAGTATTCCTTTTTCATGGTTCGGCCGAGCGGCCTAATTGAGTTAGTTTTTCCAAACAAGCCGATTACAAGCAGATAGCAAACTGATAGCAAACTGATAGCTGTATATGCCCCCGATCGCGGCGCCGCCGCGATCTGAAACCTAATCTGGTAGCCACAATGAGAAAGCAAAATGACAAAGTAGGGCCGTCAAAGGCCGTCCGTCTAATACTTGTGGAGTAGGAGAGATCAATAAACTGCGCAATCTTCAAGTCGAGTGCCGGCGGTTAATGACCAGGAGGGCGACAAAACAAACTATGGCAACAGGCCAAAAATCAGTAGCCTGGTCCCAAGACCATTTCCAGAAAAAATACCCCTCCAGGTGCGGTGGTAGCATCTGAACAGAAAGCTCGTAGTCCCGCTTTTCTCGACCATGAAAATGTCCCGCAGCGAATGCGACACCGACAAGCAGAGCTGATCGCCACGGCAGGAAAATTCTGATTAACAGCGTAACAGCCGCCGACATGACCGCGGCTTCCAGAACATGTCCCGCCCAATCCCAATGTGTCTGGATGTTGCTCCAGTCTATCTCCATCTGCCTGTAAATCTCCTAATATGTGATCACCACGCAGTAGCTCCATGCATTGACAGTTCTAGAGGTCTGCGATTTATCCGCTTGTGCGATGCTGGCAAGAGCACCACGCATCCCTCTTTTTTTGCTGACGACGAACCACGGCGAACGGACCTCGTCATCATAGCATAGCCCTGATGAGCAAGTTCGCCCCGATAAATCCGACCGTGCAGGGGCTCCGTGGGAATCTCTGCAATATTACCCGCTAAGAGATTTTTGGTGTGACGGAAAACAGATGATTTCCGCGCATCCGACCGCTCGATAGAAATCGATGACGTAGGACCCCAATTTTTTGCACGACAAACCCTGTCGGATAGTGCGAGTATACGGCAACGCAGAATTTGGGGTTTGCCGTACATGTTGATCGGTTACATGCGTGTGTCGAGCGCCGATGAGCGTCAATCCGTTGCGTTGCAGCGTGACGCGCTGCTTTCCGCCGGCGTCGATCAGCGTCATCTACATCAGGATCGTGCTTCGGGCGCGCGCGACGACCGTCCAGGGCTGAAGGCTTGCCTTGCAGAATTGTGCGAAGGTGACGTACTGGTCGTTTGGAAGCTCGACCGTCTGGGCCGATCACTCTCCCACCTGATCCGGATCGTTGAGGATCTGAAGGCACGCAGGGCCGCCTTCCGCTCTTTGACGGAAGCGATCGACACGACGAACTCGCACGGAGCATTCCTGTTCAACCTGTTTGGCACGCTTGCCGAATACGAGAGAGCGTTGATCACGGAGCGGGTCAATGCTGGTTTGGCGGCGGCACACCGGCGCGGTCGCAAAGGCGGCAGGCCGCCAACGATCGACACCGAAAAGGTTGAGCAGATTCTGGCAGCGCTGGAAGCCGGAGCTAGCAAGGCGTCGGTATGCCGGACATTCAAGGTGCCGCGCTCGACTCTCATCGATACATTGCGACGAACCGGATGGACCGGACCGGGCAAAGAAGATGAGCCTGCTCGCCCGTTTGAAAGCAGGCGCGCCCATGGCCTTCCTCGACGCGCAGACGCGTGCTGTGCTGTTTGATCCACCCGACATTTATGAAGAGGCTCTGGCCCGCTACGCACTCTCTCTAGAGGATGTCGCCTTCGCCAAAGCACATCGTCGCTCCCATAATCGTCTGGGCTTTGCCATCCAGCTCGCCCTGGTGCGGGATCTCGGTCGGCCACTCCGCACTGGGGAAGTTCCGCCGGAGGCAGTCGTCTCTGTCGTCGCCGATCAGCTGGACATCCGACCCTGCCGTGTTTGTGCTCTATGCCCAGCGGGAGGAAACGCGCCGCGAACATGCGCGGGAGGTTGTCGCGGCACTGGATCTCCAGCCCGTCCGCGCGAGCGATTATCGCTCCCTGATCACAGCGGCGGCCCGCGAGGCGGCCGCGACTGAACAAGGCAAACCGATCGCTAAGGCCGTGATCGAAGCCCTGAAGGATAGAAAGCTGCTCGTTCCCGTGCCGGAACTGCTGATACGTCTGGCGATGGCCGGCCGGGCGGCGGCGCGACAGCAGGCTTATCGCGGCTTGATCCGGGGCCTGGAGCAAGCGTCTATCGGGGCGCTAGATCAGCTTCTCACCGATCAGTCCGGCAATCGGAGCCATCTCGGCTGATTGCCGAAGCGCCGGAGGGCGCGAAACTGAAGAACCTCAAAGCCCTGATTGCTCGTCTTGAGGTTTTGCGTTTGGCCGTCATTTCCGATGATCGGCGCAAAACGATCCATGCCAACCGTTATGGCATCATCGCTCCTGATGCTCGCATCCTGCACGCCCGGGAGATACGACGCCTGACTGTCGAGCGGCGTTACGCCACGCTGACGGCGTTCGTCATCGAGAGGCAGGCGGCAATCACCGACCTAGCGATCGACATGTTCTGCAAACTGATCGGCAGCCCCCGTCGCAAGGCTGAACTGAGCCGCACAGAACGCCGGCTGAAAGAAGCCGAGATTCTTGATGGGGTGGCGCTCGATCATCTCAAGCTTGGCGAGGCGCTTCTGGCTGCCCGAGAGAGCAACACCGATCTCGCATCCGCAATTGCGGTCTCACTCGGCTGGGACGGATTGACCGCCAGCATGGCGGCAGCCAGGTCCGTCGTGCGCCCCGATCGCGGCGACGGATTCGATGAGCTCATAGAGCGGCACAAATCGCTGCGAAAGCTGGGCAGGCTCATGTTCGGCGCGTTCTGTTTCCGGTCGTTTCGTGCCGATGATCCGGTTTTGAGGGCATTGGATCATCTGCGTGCGCTCTACAGTGGCAGGAAACTACCCGCGCAGGTGCCGTTCGCGTTCATGACCCGCAAGTGGCGACGACGTGTGTGCTCGGACGGTGTCCCCATCGACCTGCGGGCCGGCGGCATATGGGTTGATGGCAGCCGGGCATGGCGCAGTTTCGAGAATTATCTTCTGCCTCGACCGATCTTCGCCCTGATGTGTGCCGACGCGCGGCTCGGGCTTGCCATCGCTGACAGCTTTGCCGAATGGCGAGCTGAACGAACCGCTACACTCGACGCGAAACTCAAAGAGCTGGCAAGGGCGGCGGCCGCCAACGCCATTCCGGATGCGGCTATTTCCGACAAGGGTTTGTCGGCCTCCCCGATCCGCGAGGAGGAGCGTGACAGGATCGTCGCGCTCAGCCGGCGTCTTTATATCCTCGTGCCCCGGATCAGGATCACCAGCCTGCTTGCTGAGGTCCACAGCTGGACCAGGTTCCTTGACAGCTTCACACACTATCGCACCGGCGAGACGGCGAACGATGAGGCAGCACTGATGGCCGCTATCCTTGCCGACGCCACCAATGCCGGTGCTGAGCGCATGGCGGAAAGCTCAGGTGGCGTCACGATCCACCAGATGATGCTGATGGTGGATCGTCATTTGCGTTCAGAAACCTATGCCACCGCGACCGCCGTGCTGGTCGATGCGCAGCAGGCTAATCCCTTCGCCGCGGTCTGGGGCGACGGTCATATCTCCTCGTCGGACGGGGAGTTCTTTCCGGCCGGCGGGCGCGGGGAAACCAGCCCCGAATACAATGCAAAATATGGCAAGCGGCTGGGCGCGTCGATCTATGGCTTCCTGTCCAACCGCTTCGCCTCCTTCTTCTCCCGGATGATCCAGGCGTCCGAAAGTGAAGCGCCCTACGTGCTCGATGGCCTGCTTCATAACGAAAGTTCCATCGAAATCCATGAGCATGCCACCGACACAGCCGGCGCGACGGAAACGACGTTTTCCGTGTTCCACGCCTTCGGCTATCGGCTCATCCCCCGTATCCGCGATCTTGGCAATCGCAGGCTCTTCGTCATCGATCCCGACCCAGATTACGAGCCGCTCGACGCTCTGATTGCTGGAACGGCCAATATGAAAGTCATCGAATAGCACTGGGATGAAGTCCTGCGGCTCAAAGCCTCTATCGGTGCTGGTCTCGTTCTGCCCTCCGTTATCCTCAAGAAGCTTGCGGCATCACCTCGGCAAAACCGACTCAATCAGGCGCTGCGCGAAACGGGCCGCATTGAACGCTCGATCTTCATCTGCGACTGGCTGCTCGACACCAAATTGCGTCGCAGGTCGCATCCCATCCTCAACAAGGGGGAGAGCCGACATGCCCTGGCACGCGCCATTTTCCTTCACCAGCTCGGCGAATTGCGCAACCGCCTGGCCGAAACTATGGCTTACCAAGCCTCCGGCCTCAAACTCGTCGTCAATGCCATCATTCTGTGGAACACCGTCTATCTCAGCCGCGCTGTCGATTATGTTCGGGGCCAAGGCCTCGATATTCCAGCCGAGTTGCTTGCCCAGGTCGCACCGCTTCCATGGGCGCATATCGCACTCACCGGTGACTACCTCTGGAACGAAATTGACCGACCCCTCGAACGCTTCAGGCCGATCCGCGCTAACCGTTTGAATCCAAACAACTTCAAATTCCCTTAGCGGGTATTATTGCAGAAATGCCCACGGAGCCCCTTACTGCTAACGCACGCGATGCCGTCGCCTAGCGCCCTAACAGTGCCACGCTCCGACAACGCAGTTCATCTATCAATCCTATTTTAGCGGTGCGTGTGCTTACAGTGCCTCCGAGAACGTTCCCGCAAGAAGGTCTTCGCACTTGCGTTGACAACAACAGAAGGCAACATGAAGTCACTCATTCCCACTGTCTACTTCTCGCTGGCGGTCGCCGTTGTCGCTGTAATGGCGGCAAGGCCGTCCGGCCCCTTCGTCCTCGTTGTAACCCCACCCGCGGCACATGCGGCGGGTTCGATGGCCGTCATCGAGCGGGCTGACGGGGCTTTCGTCTGGGCCGGCAGAGTGCCCTGGATGTCCGTCGCCTATTCACAGGCCCCCGATTTCCCGGAGCGGCTTCTCGATGCGGGCGCTCTGCTAGTTATCAACCATGATCTGGCACTTGGTTGCCTGCAAGGAATGAACACATGAGCGAACTGAAGAAGCTCAGAGACAGGATCTCCTACGGCATCGTCGGACTGCTCTGGATCAACTTTGTCCTGATCGTCGTCCGCAATCTCGTTCGTGAGGAGGGGATAGACTGGACCATGATCTTGGCCACTCTCGCCCTGTTGGTGCCGGCCACACTCTTGTGGACAAGGGATCGGACCGGCGCGACCACCCGCATGGTGACCTCAATGGCGAATGCGGCGACAGTCGCCATCCTCGTCTTCGCCTTTCAGGGGTCCCGGCTCCAAATCGACATCCACATGTATTTCTTCGCGAGTCTGGCGATCTGTGCCGCCTGGATCGATTGGAGGGCGATTATCGGCTACGCCGCGCTCGTCGCTGTCCACCATCTGCTTCTGTATGTTGCGATGCCGCTTGCGGTCTTCCCGGGTGATTCAGACTTCTCCCGTGTCGTCCTGCATGCGGTGGTGCTGATCGTCCAGAGCGTCGTCCTGATTGCTCTGACCTCGGCTGTCGTCAAGGCATTCGATGTGTCCGACCAGGCTGTCGCCGACGCGGTTGCCGCCGAGCGCGAGGCCGTGGAGATGGCCGATCACGTCAAGCGAACCGATGCCGCTGCAGAGGCCGACCGCCGCAAGCGGGAAGCGGAAAAGGCGCGCGAAGCCGAGGAAGTGGACTACGCCGTTTCCGAATTGGCCAAATCGCTGCAGAAGCTGGCAGAGGGGGACCTCTCTTGCCGGATCGACAGCGCCTTCTCAGGCCCGCTTGATGAATTGCGCACGTCCTTCAACACGTCAGTGCAGAAGCTCGAAGGCGTCGTTTCTCAGGTTGGTCAGGTGGCCTCAGTTCTGCGCAACGGTACGGGCCAGATCGACCAGGCCAACAACGACCTCTCGGCTCGCAGCGAGCGTCAGGCCGCGTCGGTCGAGGAAACCGCAAGCGCACTGTCCAGCGTGATGGCCACTGTAAAGGAAACCGCGTCTGTCGCGGATTCGGTCGGTAAGTTGGTCAACCAGGCAAGGACGGGTGCTGAGCGTTCCGGCACGATCGTAACAGACGCGGTCTCTGCCATGAGCCGTATCGAGCAATCGTCGCAGTCCATTTCAAACATCATCGGCGTCATCGACGAGATTGCCTTCCAGACCAATCTTCTGGCGCTGAACGCCGGCGTCGAAGCCGCACGTGCCGGTGAGGCCGGAAAGGGCTTTGCCGTCGTCGCACAGGAGGTCCGCGAACTTGCTCAGCGCTCCGCCAATGCAGCGAAGGAGATCAAGACGCTCATCAACGCGTCCGGGGAAGAAGTGCGCAATGGCGTGTCGCTGGTCGATCAGGCTGGCGAGGCTTTGAGCACGATCGCGACAGAGGTTCAGGCGATCAGCCGCGAGATCTGCAAGATTATCGACGGTGCCAAGAGCCAGGCGCAGGGCCTTGCCGAGATCGATCAGGCGGTCGGGCACATCGACAAGAACACCCAGCGGAATGCTGCGATGGTTGAGGAGTCAAGCGCAGCGATCCAGCAGCTGGTGCAGGAGGCCACCACGCTGGATGACCTGATGGCGCAGTTCAAGACCGGATCGAAGATGGGTTCCGGAACCCGTCGCGCGGCTTGACCTAAAGCGAAGCCAGCGTCCGCACGAAAGACTTGGGGTCACGATCGTCGTGGCCCCATTTTCGTTTCAGGGGTCGGAACAAGAGCAGTTCAAAATCGTACGCTAAGGTCGAACGGATCGTGAACCCTCGTCGCGAATCCGCATGATGGTCTGGCGGCTTGTCACGAATTTCCTAGCAATCGCCGAAACGCTCATCCCCGTTGCGAGATCGTCGCGCACATCCTGCTTCTGTTTGTCGCTGAGCGTCGAAGGGCGGCCGAGCGCCTTTCCTTCCAACTTGGCGCGCTTGAGACCTGACTGCGTTCGCTCAATCAGCAGATCGCGCTCGAACTGCGCGACGGCATTGAGCACGTTCATGGTCATCGTGCCGGCCGAGCTGGTGAGATCGGCGCCGCCGAGCGCGAGGCAATAGACCCGCACGCCCATTTCGGTCAGAGCCTTCACCGTGGTGCTGACGTCGATCGCGTCGCGGCCGAGCCGATCAAGCTTGGTCACGATCAGAACGTCACCTGACTCCAACTTGTCCATGAGCCGGGAAAAGCCGCGACGTTGCGCAATGGCGGTGCTGCCGGAAACCGTCTCGGTGACAATCCGGCGCGGCTCGACCTGGAAGCCGGCGGCTTCGATTTCTTGGATTTGGTTTTCGGTGGTTTGCCCGGTCGTGGAGACGCGGACATAGGCAAAGGTGCGTGGCATAGGTCGAATTTCATCCGAATAGGCTGTCCGAAATATCACGCCTGTTCAAAAGCCTGTCAAGATAATTTGTGGACAGGCCGTTTTGCCCCTGTACGAAATCGTCCGTTTCCGTACAGAGGATTGGCCACCAGCGTATGTTGTAAGGAGTAAAACGGTGGCCCGGCGGACCCTTCTCAAGGCTCAGGATCGACAGGCGCTTTTCGACATTCCAGCCGATGAAGACAGCCTGATCCGTCATTATTCCCTGTCGCCGGCTGATCGGTTGGAAATCGAGCTTCGCCGGCGCAAGCACAATCAGCTTGGTTTTGCGGTGCAACTCTGCCTGATGCGCTATCCCGGCCGGGCACTGCTGCCGAACGAGATCCCTCCGAGCGCAATGCTCAATTATGTCGCCGAGCAGATCGACGCAGATCCCAGGCTATTTGCTTTCTACGCTCGCCGTGAGGAAACTCGCCGCGATCACACCGCACACCTGCTGCGCTATCTGGAAATCAGAAGCCCAACCGGCATGGACCGTCGCGCGGCACTGCGGGCAGGCATCGAGGCAGCCTCAACGACAGACCAGGGGGCGACGATCGCAAAAGCAATCATTGCTACGTACCGGGAACGCCGGGCCCTGCTGCCAGTGGCAACCATGATCGAACGCATGGGCTTGGTAGCGCGCGCCATTGCCCGGCGTCGTGCCGAGGCAGCTCTGATCTCCGAACTGGCGCCGGAAAAACTCGAAGCCCTCGATGCACTGTTGGACGTTGATCCGACAATAGGCCAGACGCGCTTCCACTGGCTGCGTTCTGCTCCAGATGCACCAGGAGCGTCGAACCTGGCGGGGTTGACGGAACGCATCGGATTCTTGCGCGCACTCGAGATCGAGCCTCGCTTGCAGGCCCGCATCCCCTCTGGGCGATGGGATCAGATGATCCGCGAGGGTGACGCGACCCCAGCCTGGCTCGCTGGTGACTTCAATGCCAGCCGTCGGCGCGCGACGATCGTGGCGCAGGTCATAAAGCTCGGCCAGAAGCTCACTGACGATGCGGTGACCATGTTCATCAAGCTGATCGGCCGGCTGTTCTCTCAGGTCAACAACCGCAAAAAACAGCGCCATATGAACGCCCGCGTGGAAACATCGAAAGCGCTACGACTGTTCCTCGACACGATTTTGGCTCTGCAGGCTGCCAATGACGCCGATGAAGACGCGATCGAGATGGTAAATCGGAAAGTCGGTTGGCACAGGCTGCTGCAGATCAAGCCTGGTCTCGAGGCGATGGTGGAAAGCAGCGACGCTCCGCCTTTGGTGCTGGCGGCCGAGCAACATGGAAATGTCCGTAAGTTCGCAGGAGCCTTCCTTCAGGCGTTCACATTCCACTCGCGTCGTCGGCACGACCCACTGCTAGCGGCGATCGCGACCCTGAAAATGCTTTATGTGGAAGGGCGGCGTGTTCTGCCGGATCGCGTGCCGGTCGGGCATCTTGGAGCGACCGAGCGAAAACTGATCTTCGAGAGCGGAAAGCCGGATCGGCGGCTGTACGAGGTTGCCACTCTGGCCCACTTGCGTGACCGGCTGCGCTCCGCGGATATCTGGGTCGACGGCAGCCGGTCATTCCGGCCGATAGACGAACACCTCATGCCCAAGCCCGCGTTCCTTGCCATGAAGGAAGAAGGCAAGCTCGGTCTCGGCGTACAGGGTGATGGCGCCGCCTGGCTCGCCGAAGTGCGGCAGACGATGGACTTCAATCTCAAGCGCCTTGCTTATCGCGCGCGCAATGGAAAGCTCGATGGCGTCAGACTGGAGGCTGGAACCCTGATCGTAACGCCGCGGGCGAGTGATATTCCCGCCGCAGCGGATGAGTTGAACGTCGAAATCAGCGAAATGTATCCTCTGGTCGAAGTGCCCGACCTTCTCAGGGAGGTGCATGAGTGGACTGGATTTGCAGATCAGTTCACGCATGTCCGGACAGGGGATACGCCGCAGAACATCTCCGCCATGCTCGCCGGCGTGTTGGCGGATGGCACCAATCTTGGCCCGAAACGCATGGCGGGAGCCTCCAAGGGGATAAGTGCGCATCAGATCGGTTGGATGCGCACCTTCCATGCCCGATCCGAGACCTATAGGGCGGCCCAGGCCTGCGTGACGGATGCTCACACACGCCATCCGCATTCGCTGCTCTGGGGAGACGGAACAACCGCCTCATCCGATGGGCAATTCTTCCGGGCCAGCGACCGAGCCGCCAAACGCAGCGACGTCAATTTGCATTATGGCAGCGAACCGGGATCCAAATTCTACAGCCATCTCTCGGACCAATATGGATACTTCGGCATATTGCCGATCAGCCCGACCGAAAGCGAGGCTGTCTATGTCCTCGATGGTCTGTTCGATCACGACACGATTCTGGAGATTGAGGAGCACTTTACCGATACCGGTGGCGCCAGCGATCATGTCTTTGCTCTATTCGCTCTGATCGGCAAGCGCTTCGCGCCACGGCTGCGCAACATCAAAGAGCGAAAGTTCCACGCCTTCGAGAAGGCCGATGCCTATTCGGCGTTGGAAAACCACATCGGCGCCCCCATCAACACCGCTCTAATTCTCGAACATTGGGACGATCTGCTGCGTCTGGCCGCATCGATCACGACACGCACCGTCGCGCCGTCAACGATCCTCAAAAGGTTCTCTGCCTCATCAAAATCCAGCGATCTCGCCAAAGCCTTGCGCGAACTCGGCCGCATCGAGCGCACCCTGTTCATGATCGAGTGGTATTCCAGCCCGGCGCTGCGCAGGCGTTGTCAGGCCGGCCTCAACAAGGGCGAAGCCGCACACAAGCTCAAGCGTGCTGTCTTCTTCCATGAGCGCGGCGAAATACGGGATCGATCCTTTGACAGCCAGGCTTTCCGGGCTTCCGGTCTCAACCTGGTGGTCAGCGCCATCGTCCATTGGAACACCGTTTATCTCAGCCGCGCCGCGGCCCACCTACGGCAACAGGGTCGGAATATTCCCAACGAACTGCTCAAACACGTCTCGCCGCTCAGTTGGGAGCACATAAATCTCACCGGCATCTACTCTTGGGACGCTGAGCAACAGATGCCGGAGGGCTTCAGGCAATTGCGCCTTCCTGGCCGCCTCCTGCGCGCGGCCTGACGTTCATCGTCCGTTCGACCTTAGCGTACGATTTTGAACTGCTCTTGTTCCGACCCCTTTCAGGGTTCCGTCTCGCCTCTGACGTCACTCACACTCTGGCTCGGATACCAAACCTTGACTGCAGATGCCGGGACCATCGACGAGCTGTTCGAAGAGGAGTTCGAGCTCAAATTACTCGAGGAGTTCGACGAGCTGTTGGAATTGCTGTTGCTGTTGCTGTTCGAACTCCAGCCACCGAGGTCATCACTGCGATTGCTTGAGCGTGCATAGGAGCGGCCTTCACCGGTGCTTCTGTCGAGGAAGCGGGTCAGCGGATCGTCGGCAAGAGCGGGGGCCTGCGCAGTGGTGCCGATGGCGAGCACAGAGCTCAGGATGGCGATGAATTTCTTAATGGTCAGTCTCCTTGGTTTCTTTTATCGCAGCACGTCGGCTGCAGAGGAGAAACGGGCGGACCTCAGGCTTATTCCACGAAAAAGCATTTATTCGCAGATATTTAATGCATCCTATCGACACAAGCGGAGAGGCCACCCGAAACGGTGTTCCGGGTGGTCGAAAACAGGATGATGCGTGAAGATGTCAGAGCTGGGCGCGGGCGAACTTCCAGTACCAGCCTTCAGAAGCGAGCGTCTTGCGAAAAATCGACTTTCGGGTCGCCTGCTCCGATTCAGTCTCGCTGCGGATGTCTCCTTCAAGGTCGGAAGTCTCCCGCCGAAAAGGAATGACCTAGACGATTGGGGTCCCACGTTCCAGCACATGCAGTCCATCCGGCCCGGTTGCGAAGAAGGGAGAATGGATCTCCGACTGATAGGTGTCGGTATCGACGACGCCTGCGACCACTTCGAACACCCCGTTGGGACGGTTGAGCGGCGAGACGAAAAGACAACTCCAGCCGGGAGGCGTGCGAATGGTCCAGTAATCGTGGTTACCGGCCATAAATGGATCGTGCAAGTTGGGGCGGTTTATGCGCTATTTTTTGGTAAAAAGTGCCGTTGCAAATTAGCGTGATCGCATGAGAAAGACCCGCGTCACGCCATCCGAACCCCTCCCGATGCTGACTCCTCTGCCGGACTGGATCACCGACACGCAGCCGGAAGCGCTTGAGGTGGTCGCGTTCCGGTCTGGGGCCGCATTGGCGCACCTCGCTCTGGCGACGGCCGCCGATCCTGTGCCGCAAGCCCTGTGGCGTGACCGGCTGGCGCTGGCGGCGGCTGAGGTTTCAGCGGGTATCGCGGGACGCCGCGAGGGAGCCGGTGCGCTGCGCGATGCCCTGCATCTGTCCAAACCGGGCGATGACCCCGGTCCTGCGGGAACCATCCTGCGGCAATGGTCGCGCGCCGTGTCGCGGTCGATCTCGGCGACAAATCTGGGCCGCGCGCTGGAAGGTGTCGCGCCGGAGCGGATTGCCCTGAGCCTTGATGTCACCTTGCCAACCCCGGTCGACCGCGCGGCGCAGGTCATCGAGGCCGTGCTGACCGACAATCCTCGGGACGAGATTGCGGCCTTGATCCTGGCGGATGCAGTGCTTGCGCTGGCCCTGGGGCGGGATCATCTGCTGCCGCTTCTGGGCCCTGTCATGACAGCGCGCGCCCTGCGCCTGCGGGGCGATGATCTGCGGCTTTGCTGTCACCGCGCCGCGGTAAAAGGGGTCGGCAAGGCGCTGCCTCTGGCAGGCACGCTGGCACGAGGGGCGGCATGTCTGCATGCAGCTGTGCCGAAATTGCGGGCCAAGGGGGCCGCGCGAGCAGTGGAACTCTTCCTGTCACAGGATGCCTTGACCCCCGTGGCGCTTGCCCGGGTGATGCCGAAAATCCTGTCGGACCGTGCCGCGCGGCGGCTGTGTGAGCGGTTGGTGGAACTAGGTGTGCTGCGGGAACTGACCGGGCGCGACACCTTCCGCCTGTATGGGGTCTGAGCATGGCGCGGCGCGAAGACAGCGGTCTTGACCGGGAACTGGCAGACCTGCCACCCGATCTGCGCTGGCGGGAATGGATGCACCGGATCGAGGCGGTTCTGTTTGCCAGTAGCGCACCGGTGCCGCGGGATCATCTGACACGTGTCGTGGGGCAGGAGGTCTCGGTTGATCTGCTGATCGAGGATCTGGCGGTCGATCTGGAAAGCCGGCCCTACGAGGTGGCGCAGGTAGGTGGTGGCTGGATGCTGCGGACCAAACCCGCCTATGCGCCCGCGATCCGCGCGGCGGCAGATGTCGGAGCGCAGGCGCTAAACCTGTCGGAGTTCGACCTCGCCGTGCTGGCGGCGATAGCGTTTCACCAGCCGATCAGCCGTGACGGGTTGAAGGACATATTCGGCAAAGAGATCAGCCGTGATCTTATCGGGCGGTTGGCGGATCGTGGCATGATCGGCACCGGACCCCGGGAACCCCGCCGCGGAGCGCCTTATACCTTTGTCACCACCGATGTCTTTCTTGCCGCCTTCGGGATGACATCCCTGCGCGACCTGCCGGACCTTGAGCAGATCGCTGATGCCGGCCTCGCGGCCGCGTCGGCAGCCCCTGGCGCCTGAGAGGCCACCCGGGCGCGGGCCGGAACCGCGCCAGCCTGTCCCCGGCGCGGCCCCTCGACTTCCGATCACCCCGGGTGTCGTCAGGTCGCGGCACCGGCGGGGGCGGCCTTGTCCGCACCGGTGCTTGGCCGTCGGATCCGGAACAGGATCGCATAGAGCACCGGCACCGCCAGCAGCGTCAGGACCGAGGCGAAGGCGAGGCCCCCCATGATGGTGACCGCCATCGAGGCGAAGAAGGCGTCCGGCAGCAGCGGCAGCATGCCGAAGATCGTCGTCCCCGCCGCCAGCACCACCGGGCGCAGACGGCTGACCGAGCCATCCACCACGGCATCGTAATCCGCAGCCCCGGCGGCGCGGCGCAGGTCAATCTCCTCGACCAGGACGATGGCATTCTTCATCAGCATCCCCGACAGCGACAGGAAGCCCAGAAGCGCCGTGAAGGTAAAGGGCAAGCCACTGGCAAGAAGCCCCAGCACCATCCCGGTGACCGACATCGGCACCACAAGCCACAGGATCAGCGGCTGGCGCACCTTGTTGAACATCAGGATCGAGATCGTCAGCATCACGAGGAAGCCCAGCGGCAACTGCTTGCCTAGAGATTCTTGAGCCTGCTGCGAGCTTTCGAACTCGCCGCCCCATTCCATCCGGTAGCCGGGAGGAAGCTCCATCGCCTCGATCTGGGCGCGCACGCTGCGGAAGGCCTCGTCCGCCGTGAGATCGGGCCGCTTGCCGCCCTGGGCGGTGATCGTGCGCTCGCGGTCGCGCCGGTGGATCAGCGCCTCGGCAAGCTCAACCTCCATCCGCGTCACCATGTTGGACATCGGCACATATGTCCCTGCGCCGGCCGACCAGACCGGCAGGTCCTGCACGCGGTCGATGCCGTCGCGCTGGGGTTCGGGCAGGCGCAGGTAGATCGGCACCTCGGCGTCGCCTTCGCGCAGGGCGGCCACGCGCAGGCCCGAGGTGCCGAACTGCACCGTGTCGGCGATCGCCTGGCGGGTGGCGCCGGTCAGGCGCATGCGCGATTCGTCGACGATCGGCACGACGCGCAATTCGCGCTGGCGCCAGTCGGTGCGCGGGTCGATGATCGTGCCGGCGGCCTCGTAGATCGCCAGCGCCTCGTCGGCCAGCTGGCGCAGGATCAGCGGATCTGGCCCCGAGAAGCGCACCGCCACCGCAGCCCCCGCCGGCGGGCCGAAGACCAGTTCCTCGGTGCGCACCAGCGCGTGGGGGAACTCCATCGCCAACTCGCGGTTCAGCCGGGCCGCCAGTTCCGGGATCACCAGGGCGTCGTGCGTGCGCACGATCAGCTGGCCATAGCTGGGGTCGGCCTGTTCGGGGTTGTAGGTCAGCATGAAGCGGCTGGCCCCCCGCCCGACCAGCGTCGTCACGGCCACCACATCGGGCTCTGCCATGACCATCTGTTCCAGCCGCTGCATGGCGCGGTCTGTGGTGTGGATATCGGTGCCCTGCGGCATCTGGAACTGGACATAGAACAGCGGCGTGTTAGAGGCGGGAAAGAAGGCCTGCTTGACTTGGCCGAAGGCCATCATCGAAGCGACGGTGATCCCCAAGATGACCAGCATCACCAGCCAGCGGACCCGCAGCGAGCCGTGCAGGATCCCGCGGTAGGCCCGGTACATGAGCCCACGATAGGGATCGGCCGACACATGCTGCGGGGCCTTCAGCAGAAGCTTGCCCAGATAGGGCGTGACCGTTACCGCCAGAATCCAGCTGAGCAGCAGCGAGATCGCGATCACGGCAAAGAGCGAGAACAGGAACTCGCCTGTCGCGTCCGGCGACAGGCCGATGCCGGAAAAGGCCATGATGCCGATGACCGTGGCGCCAAGCAGCGGAATGCTCGTCGCGCTCTCGGTTTCGGCGGCGGCGTCCTCGGGCGTCTGGCCGCGCGCCATGCCGATCACCATGCCCTCGGCGATGACGATGGCGTTGTCCACCAGCATCCCCATGGCGATGATCAACGCGCCGAGGCTGATCCGCTCCATCTCGATCCCGAAGACCGCCATAAAGAAGACAGTGGCCATAACCGTGAGGCCCAGCGTCGCGCCCACCACAAGGCCCGCGCGCCAGCCCATTGTCACCATCAGCGCGCCGACAACGATGGCCACCGACTGGAACAGGCCGACCAGGAAGTTCGACACCGCCTCGTCCACGACCTTGTGCTGTTCGTATATCGGGATGAGTTCAGTGCCTTCGGGCAGGGCGCTGGCCAGTTCGGCCAACCGTGCCTCCACCGCCTGGCCGACGGCCACCACGTTGCGGTTGGTCAGCGCCGAGACGCCGATGGTAAAGGCCCGCACCCCATTTTCGCGGATGATCTGGCGGGGCTGTTCCACCTCCTGGCGGCTGACGGTGGCCAGGTCATAGACGGTGGCCTGCCCGACTTGCCCGGCCGCTCCCAGACGCAGCGCCTCGATCCCTTCCACTGTGGCATAGCCCTGCGGCACGGACAGCGCGATGCGCGCCGTGTCGGCGGTGACCTCGCCATTGGCGAAGACCTGGTTTTCGCTCGCAATCACGCCGATCAGCTGGTCGGGCGGCAGGCCCAGACCGGCCAGGCGGGCCGGGTCAATGGCGATGATGATCTCTTCCTCGATCAGGCCCTGGACCTCGACCTTGGCTACCCCGTCCACCGTCACCAGCCCGCGCCGCAGCACCGTGGCCAGATCGCGCTGTTCGGTGGGTGTCAGGCCCTGTGTGGTCACGGCATAGAACAGGCCATACACATCGCCGAAATCGTCGTTGATGATCGGGGCGCGGGCGCCGGCGGGCAGTTCGCCGCGCACGTCGCCGATGCGGCGGCGCATCTCGTCCCAGATCTGCGGGATCTCATCGGGCCCGTAGCGTGTATCGATCTCGACCGTGATCTGCGCCATGCCGGGCGTGGATTTCGACTGCACCCGGTCAAGTTGCCGCATCTGCTGCAGCGCGGTCTCTATGACATCGGCGACTTCTTCCTCGACCTCCTCGGCGGTCGCGCCGGGATAGGGCACAAACACGAGCGCGGTCTTGAGCGTGAAGCTCGGGTCCTCGAGCCGGCCGACATTGGCAAGCCCCCAGAGCCCACCGAACAGGCAGAACAGGATCGCCAGCCAGACGGCCACGGGGCGACGAATGGCGCCCCGCGCAATACTCATGCGTGCTGCATCAACCGTGTCGGATGCCATGCCGGTCATTCTCCCGTTCCGCAGTTCGTTGGACGACGGCCAAAGCGCCCGCCGTCAGAGGCCGACGACCGCGACCCGCGCCCCGTCGCGCAGGCGCCACCAGCCGGTTGCGACCACCGTTTCGCCCGGCTCCAGCCCCTCCAGCACGACGATCCTGTTGTCGCGCGGCAGGCCCAGCCGGACATCGCGGCGCGTGACCGTGCTGTCATCGGCATTGTAAATCCAGACCGTCGGATTGGCCCGGCTGGTCGTGTCCACCGCCGAGACGGGAAGCGTCACCGCTTGCGCCGGGCTGCTGCTTTCGCTTTCGCCCACCGCAACATTCGCCGTCATGCCCGGCAGGATGCGCGGGTCGATGTCGCCGGCGATCCTGAACTCGATATCGAAGGTCCGTGTCGAGGCGTTGGCCTCGGCCGCGAAACTGCGCGGCTCCAGCGTCGCACGATAGCCCGGCGCGGCCGGAAAAGTGGCCGTCACGGAAAACAGATCGGGCTGGACGCGGGCCACGGCGGCCAGATCCTCGGGCAGCGAAATGCGGATCAGGAGTTCGGACACGTCCTGAAGTCGGACGACCGGCTGGGCGGGCGTCACGTTGGCATAGGCTTCGACATAGGTGCGGGCGACGATGGCGTCGAAGGGCGCGCGCACCTCGGTCTGGGTCAGACGCCGTTCCGCTTCGCGCAGCGCGACCTCGGCCTGGGACAACTGCGCACTCACCAAGTCGAGCTGCGCGCCGGTGGCGACCCCGCGATCCGACAGCGCCGAGGCACGGGTGAACTCGCTGCGCGCCAGATCGTACGCGGCGCGCGCGCGGTCCAGCGCAAGCTGGAAATCGGCATTGTCGATCTGGCCGATCAGCCCGCCGGCCGGCACACGGGCCCCGGCGATCACGGGAAACTCGACAATCTGGCCGGAAATCTGGAACGCAAGATCGACCGTGCGCAGAGCCTCGACCGAACCGGCAAAGGACCGTGTCCTGGTTTCGGATTGCACTAGGGCCTGGGTCAGATCGACCGGCAGCACAACCGCCGTGTCCGCCCTGTCCTGCGGTGCACCAACCGCGCTTTCGGCCGGTTCCGTCTGGCCCTGCGCCGAGATCTGCCAGCTGGGAACCACAAGCAGGAAGGCACTGGCAGCCGCCACGGCTCCGATCCCCAGAACTGCACCCAGTTTGCCTTTAATGGGCATTTTCGATCATCTCCATTATGGTCTCGCCGAGTTGCTTGCGGAGGGCAGGTTCGCCACCGGGAAGCGACAGGAGGGCATGGAACCGCAGCCCCTGAAGCGCGAAGAAGATGAGACGACCAAGGTTTGCGTCCGTCGCCTCGGCCTCGATGCGCGCAAGATCGGCGTCCAGCGCGCGCCGCAGCGGGTCAAGTAGGTCGGGCTCCGCCGCAGCGACCGCCAGTATCGACATCGACAGGTCCGAATCCGCAGTGTCCAGGCCGTTCAGCGATGCCAGATGCCGGCGCAGCGTGCGGTGCTGCGCATCCTGCGGCAGGCCGGCCTCGAGCGCATCGTGTTCGGCCAGCATCTCCTTCAAGAGCGCCGCCATGAGGTCGCGCTTGGTCGGGAAATTGTAGAGGACACCTCCCTTCGACAGCCCCGCTTCGCGGGCGACCGCCTCGGAGGAGATGTGCGCAACGCCCTCGCGCGCGGCAATTGCACGCGTCGCGGCAAGGATCCGCAGACTTGCATTCCGGCGCGCGTTTTGCGATTCCTGCATCAAGACTGTACCATCCGGTTGGTATAGGTGAGTGGGGAGGTAGCGTCGCCTCCCCATGAAGTCAAGGCGACCTGGCGGATTCGTTGGAATGCCGGTTTCCGGTCGGGCGAGGGACTGATGACACGGCTCAATTCCGTTCTTGTACTAGGCGGATTCAACCGGTCGTCGCAACACTGAGTTATTGTCCAGATTTCAGATGTTCGTTCAAGGCTTCAGTTGGTGTCTTCCAGGCAAGGATTTTTCGAGGCCTGTTATTCAGAGTGTGTACTACGGCTTGAATCTCTTGGGCAGTCCAGCGCGACAGGTCGGTGCCCTTCGGAAAGCATTACCGCAAAAGGCCGTTGGTGTTCTCGTTCGTATCGCGCTGCCACGGACTGCGGGGAGCTGCGAAGAAGACCTTCACCCCGGTCTCGCTCGTGAACCGAGCATGGTCGGAAAGCTCCTTCCCACGGTCCCAGGTCAATGACCGCCGCAGTCGGGCAGGCAGAGGCTTCATGGTGTTCTTGAGCGCATTGGCCATGGCGATGGCCCCATAGCCAGCCAGCGTCGGGCCGTTCTTCGTGCGTTGAAGCAGACCGTAACCTTCCTGACGAGGCGGATGAACCAAGCTGGTAAAGCGAGTTGAACGCTCGACCAGGGTTCCGATTGCGGACCGGTTCAAACCGATGATCAAGTCACCCTCCCAATGTCCGGGCACCCCACGGCCTTCTACTCCGCGGGCCGTTTGGTGATCATCACCGCGTCGCTGACGTGTGCCCACGCCTTGGCCTGAGCTTTGGCCCACGGGATGCGCAACGCCCTGCCGCGGCGCAGGCAGCCGACGAACTTGCGTTCGAGCGCACGGCGATTTTGGATGTAAAGGGCCTGATAGATGGCTTCATGTGAGATGCGCATCGATTTGTCTCCGGGAAGTCGATCATCAGCCGATTGGCAATCTGTTCGGGCGACCACCCGTTGACCCATTGCCTATCACCGCGATGTGGCTTGTTACGCCCCTTGAACGGTGCCTGCGAGGGCCTGCAATCTCACGGCCGTCAGGGGCTTGGATCTTACCAGCCAAACGGTCTTGGACGTAGTGTTGCAAACGTGGGTTCGTCACCAGCTTCGCCTGCTTCGGTCTTCTGGCCACCAATTCCGCTTTCCATTGTGCGACCGAAGCTCGATATTCGAGCTTCCCGCCACGCGTTGCAGCGTTTCGTCTGAGCTCTCGCGAGACCGAGGACGGGCTACGCCTGATACGACGGGCGATCTCTCGCACCCCGACGCGTTGGGCCCACAGAAGTCCGATCTCCTCGCGCTCGGCGAACGACAAGTATCTCCCGGATATGGGGCTCGACATGAACAATGGCATCCCGCCACGATGACGGAACCAGCGTGTGCCGACAACTTGCGACACCCCGACTGCTTCCGCGGCCTTCTCACTGGTGATCCCGGTCGCGATCTTTTCCCAGAAGTGTCGTTCAATCTCACGACGAAGCAACGGTGCACCTGGCGAGCGCATGATTCCTCGCCCCGTCAATGCCTGCATCCATCCCGCAGGTCGTCCCATGAATACTTCCATGATTTAGGTGTTGCGACGACCGGTTGAATCCGCCCTAATCGCGGGGCTGGCCCTTGTCGGGGGGGCTTCCTCTGGCGCTGCGACGGCACCGGGACGGCCCCCGACGGATTTGCTCGTGGAAACGGGCGAATCGAGGCGGTGGAGATCGACGTGGCGGCCACGCGCCCGGGGCGGATCGCGCGCATCCAGGTGCGTGAGGGACAATTGGTCGCAGCCGGCGATCCGCTGGCTGAACTGGATGTCCGGCATTTGCAGGCTGCGCGTCACCAGGCCGAGGCCGAGCGCCAGAGAGCCGAGATCGCGGTCGAGAATGCCAAGCTGCTGGTCGAACAGCGTGCGGCCGACGTACGGGCCGCCGAGGCAGCGACGGCCGCCGTCGAGGCGATCGACGTCCAGATCGAGGACAGCACGCTGACGGCGCCGCGCGACGGCCGCGTGCAGTTCATCGTGGCGCGCGAGGGCGAGGTGGTCGGCGCGGGCGGCGGGATCGTCAACATGGTCGATCTGGGCGAGGTCTACATGACCTTCTTCCTGCCGACCGCGGCTGTCGGCAGGATCGGGCTGGGCACCGAGGTGCGGCTCATCATGGACGCGGCCCCGGGCATCGTCGTGCCGGCCGAGGTGTCCTTCGTCTCGGACGTGGCGCAGTTCACGCCCCGCACCGTCGAGACCGAGGTCGAGCGCGATAAGCTGATGTTCCGCGTCCGCGCCCGCATCGCGCCGGACCTGCTGGCGAAATATGCCGACTACCCCAAGACCGGCCTGCCCGGGGTCGCCTGGGTCCGGGTCGACCCCGCTGCCCCCTGGCCTCCTGCGGCCGACGGGCGCGTCCTCGAATGACGCCGACCGCCCCCGTAGTGCGGGCCGACGGCTTGTCGCTTCGCTACGGCCTGGTCACAGCACTTGATTGGGTGACGCTTGATCTTCCGGTAGGCTGCGTCGTCGGGCTGATCGGCCCGGACGGGGTGGGGAAGTCCTGCCTGCTTGCGCTGATTTCTGGGGCCCGCAAGCTTCAGGAAGGGCGGCTTGAGGTCTTGGAGGGCGACATGGCGCGCGCGCCACCGGGCGCGCATCTGCCCACGCATCGCCTGCATGCCACAGGGTCTGGGGCGGAACCTCTACCCGACGCTTTCGGTGCGCGAGAACGTGGAGTTCTTCGGGCGCCTTTTCGGCGAAGGCCGGGCGGAACGGGACCGCCGGATCGCCGACCTGCTTCAAGCGACCGATCTCGACGCCTTCGCCAACCGCCCGGCGGCCAAGCTGTCGGGCGGCATGAAGCAGAAACTGGGCCTGTGCTGCGCGCTGATCCGCGAACCCGATCTGCTGATCCTCGACGAGCCGACCACAGGCGTCGATCCGCTGTCGCGGCGGGAGTTCTGGGCGCTGATCGGCCGCATCCGTGCCGGTAGCCCCGGCATGAGCCTGAGATCTTCATCAGATTGTTCTGACGCGTCCTATCAAGCCAGAACTCGTAGGCGAGGATGCCACGGATATGAAGGATTCTGACGGAAAGGCCTTCTGGGTCGAATTCGTCAACGTCGCCAAAGCTCAGAAAAGTGGATTTGTCGAATATCGTTGGCCTAAGCCAGGTTCCGACCAACCGCTCAGCAAGCTTTCTCATGTTGCACTTTTTGAGCCTTGGGGCTGGGTGGTCGGAACTGGAGTGTATGTCGATGACCTCGATGAAAAGTTTTGGCAGAGCGCGAGAAGTACTCTCTTGATCGCAGGCCTGGGCGGGCTGTTCACGATCGTGAGTGCATTATCGATCATCCGATCGGTGACGCTGCCGATCAGTAGGTTGCGGGCCGCCATGATACGGATAGCGGATGAAGATTTCGCGGCCCATGTCCCAGACGTTGTTCGCGGCGATATGGCCCGCAGCTTGGTTGCATTGAGGGATTCGATCAATGAGCGTGTTCAAGGGCGGGTCGCCGCAGCAGAGGAGCAACGCGCGCTCATTGAGTACGAACGTGCCGAGGCTGAGCGTATCCGCGCCCAGCATGCAGAGAACCTCAGCGTCGTAGTGGCCGAACTTGGCGCGGGCCTGTCGAGGCTTGCCGAATGCAACATCCGCATTACGATTGACGAACTTTTCCCCACAGATTTCGAGCCTTTGCGGTAGGATTTCAACAATTCTATCGCCGCTTTCCAGGAGACCCTTGAGCAGGTTCTGCATCAAACCGGTGCCCTTCAGTGCAATGGCCAGCAAATGTATCAAGCTGCCGATAATCTGGCCAAGCGCACCGAACAGCAGGCTGCGGCACTTGAGCAGACCTCGGCCGCTCTTGAGGAGGTCACCTCAACCGTAAAGGCATCATCGATACGCACGCAGGACACTCGCAAACTGGTATCCGACGCCAAAGAATGCGCGGCGGCCTCCGGAAAGGTGGTACGTGAGGCTGTCGATGCAATGCACCGGATCGAAACCGCATCGAAGGAAATCAACCAGATAATCAGTGTAATCGACGAGATTGCATTCCAGACCAATCTTCTCGCCTTAAACGCCGGTGTTGAAGCTGCGCGTGCGGGCGAAGCTGGAAAGGGATTTGGGTGGCGTCGCCTTAACTGCT
>JBKBOF010000025.1:276-26221 GCA_046294955.1 Paracoccaceae bacterium | reverse complement strand
GTTCATGTTGAAATTCCAGACCTTTCAGCCGCCCCTGTCGCGCTGGAGGTGCGGGGCATCAGGCGCGGCCGGGCTATCCGCGACGTGTCCTTCAGCCTAAGGAAGGGCGAAATCCTTGGCTTTGCCGGGCTGATGGGGGCCGGGCGGACCGAAGTGGCGCGTGCCATTTTCGGGGCCGATCCGCGCGATGCGGGCGAGATCATCGTGCATGGCAAACCTGTTGTCGTGCGCAGCCCGCAAGATGCTGTCGCTGCCGGCATCGGCTATCTGTCCGAAGACCGCAAACACTTTGGTCTGGCCCTTGGTCTGGACGTGCGCGCCAACGTGGGAATGACCAGTCTGGCCCGCTATTCGAACGCGTTGGGTGTTCTGGACGAGGGCGGTCTGGAGAGCACCGCCAAGGATTATATTGCAAAGCTGGCTATCCGCACCCCTTCGGACCGTCAAGAAGTCCGGCTTCTGTCCGGGGGCAACCAGCAAAAGATCGTCATCGCAAAATGGCTGTTGCGCAATTGCGACGTCCTGATCTTCGATGAACCGACGCGCGGCATCGATGTCGGCGCAAAGGCAGAGATCTACCGTCTGATGCAGGCTCTTGCTGCTGATGGAAAGGCGATCATCGTGATAAGTTCGGAATTGCCCGAGGTTCTACGCCTGTCGCACCGGATCGCCGTGATGTGCGAAGGCCGGTTGACCGGGATCCTGTCGGGCGGTCCCGGCACCAGTCAGGAGGAAATCATGCGCCTTGCCACCGTGCGGCAAGGCGCGGTTGAGGAGGCCACAGTATGACCACCCTTCCCGCTGCCAGTGTGCCCAAGAAGCCCGCCTCGGGCGCGCAGCAAAAGCTTTTGGCCCTTGCCAGCCTTATCGCCCTTCTGGTCTTCTTTTCGTTGGCATCGCCGAATTTTCTGCAAACGTCCAACATTCTTGCCATTCTTCAGGCCACGTCGGTCAACGGTGTGCTGGCCATCGCCGCGACGCTTGTCATCATCACGGGGGGCATTGATCTGTCGGTTGGCACGCTGATGACCTTTTGTGCCGTCATGGCCGGGGTGATCCTGACCAACGCTGGCATGCCGTTGCCGCTTGGTGTGGTCGGAGCCATTGCTGTAGGGGCAATCTGCGGCACGATTTCCGGCATGTTGGTGGCCAAGATGAAGATCCCGCCGTTCATCGCCACCCTTGGCATGATGCTGATCCTCAAGGGCCTGTCGCTGGTCATATCCGGGACCAAACCGATCTATTTCAACGACACGCCGGGATTTTCTGAAATTTCGACCGGGTCGCTGATCGGCAAGATCATTCCGTCGGTGCCCGTGCCCAATGGGGTGCTGATCCTGTTCATCCTTGCCCTTGTGATCGGCTTTGTTCTGAACCGCACGGTGCTGGGCCGGTATTGCTTTGCACTTGGGTCGAATGAAGAAGCCGTCCGCCTGTCAGGGGTCAATACCGATGCCTGGAAGATCGCCATCTACGCGCTTGCCGGGGGGATTTGCGGTATCGCAGGCCTGATCATTGCCTCGCGCCTGAACTCTGCTCAGCCTGCGTTGGGGCTTGGCTATGAACTTGACGCGATCGCGGCTGTTGTCATCGGTGGCACGTCACTGGCGGGCGGTCGTGGATCTATCGTCGGCACCATGATCGGCGCGCTGATCATGGCTGTCCTGCTGAACGGATTGCGCATCATGTCGGTCGCGCAGGAATGGCAGACGGTCGTGACCGGGCTTATCATCATCGCCGCCGTTTATGCCGACATGCTGCGCCGTCGCCGCGCGGCCGGATAAGCCACCAACCAGAGGGCGACGAACGCCCCGCCACCATCAACATCGACACCATGGGAGGATACCCGATGTTCACCAGACGCACCCTGCTTGCCGCCGCATCTGCCACCGCGCTGATGCTGACTGCAAACCTCGCTTCGGCGCAAGACAAGCTTTACATTCCGCTGATCTCGAAGGGGTTCCAGCACCAGTTCTGGCAAGCCGTCAAGGCAGGCGCCGACAAGGCTGCGGCCGAGCTTAACGTCGAAGTCACCTTCGAAGGCCCGGACACCGAAGCGCAGGTGGACAAGCAGATGGACATGCTGTCCGCCGCGTTGGCCAAGAAACCTGCCGCCATCGGCTTTGCCGCGCTGGACAGCCAAGCCGCCATTCCGCTTTTGAAACAAGCGCAGGACGCTGGAATCCCAATCATCGCCTTTGACTCGGGCGTGGACAGCGACATTCCCGCCGCCACGGCCAGCACCAACAACCTTGCCGCCGCAGCACTGGCTGCTGACAAGATGGCCGAACTGATCGGCGGATCCGGCAAAGTGGCGCTGGTCGTGCACGACCAGACCTCGCGCACCGGGATCGACCGCCGCGACGGCTTTGTGAACCGGGCAAAGGAAGCATATCCCGGGATCGAGATCGTCGATATTCAATATGGAGCCGGCGACCAGTTGCAATCGACTGAAATCACCAAGGCCATCCTGACCGCGCATCCCGATCTGAAGGGCATTTTCGGTGCCAACGAAGGCTCGGCCCTTGGGGTCGTGAACGCGATCAAGGAAACCGGACGGAGGGAAGTTGTTGTCATCGGCTACGATTCCGGTGCCGCACAGAAGGCCGCCATTGCGGATGGCATCATGGCGGGCGCCATCACCCAGAACCCGGTTGGCATCGGCTATGAAACCGTGAAGGCCGCCGTCGCCGCATCGAAAGGCGAAACGGTAGATCCGAACATCGACACCGGCTTTTTCTGGTACGACAAGTCCAACATGGATGCGCCTGAAATCGCGGCTGTGCTGTACGACTGATCTTCTTTCGCGAAAGATATGGGGTGGTCCTGTGCTATCCGCAGGGCCACCCGGCTGAGCAAGGACAAGATGATGGATTTGGGGCTGAAGGATAAGATCGTGGTCGTCACCGGGGGTGGCTCTGGCATTGGGGCTGCCATTTCCATGGCGCTGGCAGACGAAGGTGCCGTGCCTGTGATCTATGCCCGCCGCGCGCCGTCCGATGATTTTCTGACTGACCTTGCCACAAAATCCGCCCGCGCCGGGTGGATCAAGGCCGACCTTTCGCTGGACGATGACTGCCGCCGGGCGGTTGACGAAACGCATGCCCGATGGGGCCAGGTTTACGGACTGGTCAACAATGCGGGTGCCAATGACGGGATCGGTCTGGATGCGGGGCCCGAAGCGTTCCGTGCCTCGCTGGATCAGAACCTGATCCACTACTACACGCTTGCACATCTGCTGATGCTTGACCTGAAGCGATCCAAAGGCGCGATAGTGAACATCAGCTCCAAAACCGCCGTCACCGGTCAGGGCGGCACCTCGGCCTATGTCGCGGCCAAGGCGGCACAATTGGGTCTGACCCGCGAATGGGCCGCTGCTTTGGCAGGGGATGGGGTGCGTGTCAACGCTGTGATCCCGGCAGAGGTGATGACGCCGCTCTATCGCCGTTGGCTGGATACGCTGGACGATCCACACGCCAAACTGGCCGAAATCACCGCTCGCATTCCCTTGGGGCAGCGCATGACCCTTGATACCGAAATGGCCGCCACCGTGGTCTTTGCCCTGTCGGAAAAGGCGGGTCATACCACGGGGCAGTGGCTGTTCGTCGATGGCGGCTACACCCACCTTGACCGGGCACTTTCGACCCTTGCCCCAAAGAACTGAGGCCACCATGCCCACCACAATCAGACTGCACCCCGACGACAATGTGGATATCGCCTTGGCCGATCTGCTTCCGGGGGTCATAGCTCTTGGCGTGACCGTCGCAGAACGGATCGCGCGTGGCCATAAACTTGCCAATCGGGCCATAAAGCCGGGTGACAATATCCGCCGCTACGGTCAGATCATCGGGGCCGCAACTCAGGATATTCCGGCGGGATCACATGTGCATGTCCACAACATCGCGATGTCTGACCATGCGCAGGACTACGCCTTTGCATCCGAAGTCAAACCCTTGCCGCCCGCAGCCGAGGAACGCACGTTCATGGGGTTTCGGCGTCCCGACGGCAAATCCGGCACCCGGAATTATCTGGGCGTTCTGACCAGTGTGAACTGCTCTGGCTCTGTCGCCCGCTTCATCGCGGAAGAGGCCGAGAAAACCGAATGGTTCAAGGCGCTTGGCAATGTGGATGGCATCGTGCCGATTGCGCATTCCTCGGGCTGTGGAATGTCGGGGTCTGATGAGGGCTATGCGACCCTGATGCGTACGCTGCAAGGCTATGCGCGGAACCCGAACTTTGGTGGTATTCTTTTGGTTGGTCTGGGATGTGAGGTGTTGCAGATCCCTGATCTGGTGGGCAAAGGCTTGCTGCGCGCCGACAACAACTTCCGCCACATGACGATCCAGCAATCCGGCGGCACGCGCAAAACCGTGGAGCGTGGGGTCGAAGCCCTGCGCGAGATGGCGGATATCGCCAATGCCTATACCCGCGAGCCGATCCCGGTGTCGGAGTTGGTGATCGGCATGCAATGCGGCGGCTCTGATGGATATTCCGGCATCACCGCCAACCCTGCGCTTGGGGTCGCGTCCGATATTCTGGTGCAGCACGGTGGTACCACCATTCTGTCTGAAACCTCGGAAATCTACGGGGCCGAACACCTGCTGACCCGCCGCGCCGTCAGTGTCGAGGTTGGTGAAAAGCTGATCGACCGCATCCGCTGGTGGGAAGACTACACCGCCCGCAACAAGGGCGAAATGAACAACAACCCCAGCCCCGGCAACAAACGCGGCGGTCTGACGACCATTCTGGAAAAATCTCTTGGAGCGGTGGCCAAGGGCGGTTCGGCCCCGATGGAGGATGTCTATTTTTTTGCCGAGCCGATTACCAAGAAGGGCTTCGTCTTCATGGACAGCCCCGGCTATGACCCCTGTTCCGTCACCGGCCAGATCGCATCGGGTGCCAATCTGATCGTGTTCACCACCGGGCGCGGGTCGGTTTCGGGCTACAAACCTGTGCCTTGCATCAAGGTTGCCACCAATTCCGAAATGTTCCGGCACATGCAGGAAGACATGGATCTGAACGCGGGCGATATCATCGACGGCGGTGTATCGCTGGAAGACAAGGGCCGCGAATTGTTCGAACTGTTTATCAAGGTCGCAAGTGGTGAGGTCACAAAGTCCGAAGCCCTTGGCTTTGGTGGCGCGGAATTCGTGCCGTGGCAGATCGGCGCAGTGATGTAAGCCTTTTTGCGGCATCTATGAACGCGGGCGATCAACCGACAGGGAAATTTGATGAGACGGCTGACAGGAAAGACGGCTTTGGTCACAGCGGCGGGACAAGGCATCGGACGGGCCTCGGCCTTGGCCATGGCCCGCGAAGGCGCGCGCGTGATCGCAACCGATATCAATGAGGCAGCTTTGGCTGATCTGGCAGGGCAGGGGTTGGAGACGCGCGTCCTGAACGTGCGCGATGCCGCCGCTATCAGTACGCTTGCGACCGAAATCGGGCGCGTGGATGTGCTGTTCAATTGCGCGGGCTTTGTCGCGAACGGAACGATCCTTGACTGTGACGATGATCAGTGGACGTTTTCCTTCGATCTGAACGTCACCTCTATGTATCGGATGTGCAAAGCGTTTTTGCCCGCCATGATTGATGGCGGCGGTGGGTCTATCATCAATATGTCGTCGGTTGCCTCGTCCGTGATCGCCGCACCGAACCGTTTTGCCTATGCCAGCACCAAGGCGGCGGTCATTGGTATGACAAAGGCGATTGCCGCTGATTTCATCACCCAAGGCATCCGCTGCAACGCGGTGTGCCCCGGCACCGTGGATACGCCATCGTTGAATGACCGCATGGCGGCATCGGGGGATTACGACGCGGCACGCAAGGCGTTTCTTGCCCGCCAGCCCACTGGAAAACTTGCGCAGGCCGATGATATTGCGGGGCTTGTGGTTTTTCTAGCCTCGGACGAATCCGCATTCGTGACCGGCACAGCCAATGTCATCGACGGCGGCTGGTCGAACACCTGAAAGGAACTGACATGAAACTACTTCGCCACGGCCCAGACGGTGCCGAACGCCCCGGAATATTGCACAGCGATGGCACCATTCGTGACTTGGCGGGTATCGTCCCTGACATTTCCGGCGCGGTCCTGTCAGACTCTGGCTTGGCGGACCTGCGGGGTGTGGACGTCGCAAAATTGCCGGTCGTGGCGCCTGATACCCGCCTTGGCCCTTGCGTGGCCGGCACAGGAAAATTCATCTGCATCGGCCTGAACTACGCCGACCATGCTGCGGAATCCGGCATGGCCGTGCCGCCGGAACCGGTGATTTTCATGAAGGCCACCAGCGCCATTGTCGGCCCGAACGATCCGATCATCATTCCCCGCACGTCCGAGAAAACCGACTGGGAGGTAGAGCTTGGCGTTATCATCGGCACCAAGGCAAAATACGTGTCGCAAGCTGACGCGCTGAATTACGTTGCTGGCTATGCCGTGACCAATGATGTCAGCGAACGCGCGTTCCAGACCGAACGGGCAGGCCAGTGGACCAAGGGCAAAAGCTGTGACAACTTTGGCCAGATTGGGCCATGGTTGGTCACGCGTGACGAAGTGGCAGACCCCCAAAACCTGACGATGTGGCTGAAGGTGAATGGCCAGACCATGCAGAACGGCTCGACCCGAACCATGGTTTACGGCGTGGCCCATGTGGTCAGTTACCTGTCGCAGTTCATGACCCTGCACCCCGGCGACGTGATATCGACCGGCACCCCGCCCGGCGTGGGCATGGGCCAGAAGCCGCCGCGTTATCTGCGTGCGGGCGATGTGGTGGAACTGGGGATCGAAGGTCTGGGCCAGCAACGTCAGGACGTGATCGCCGACGCCTGAGCCATGGACCTGATCGACACCCACCAACATCTGATCTTGCGCGACCGTCTGGGCTATCGCTGGACCAGCGCCATTTCGGCGCTGGCGTCGGGTGATTTCACACCCGGCGACTATGCGGCGTCGGTCCTTGGCAAGGGCATTACCGGCAGCCTGTTCATGGAAACAGGCGTTGATGATGCCGACTATCAGGCCGAGGCTCGCTTGATCGCCGGTTTTGTTCGCAAAGGGGGTATGATGGGGCAAATTGCGTCATGCCGCCCGGAAACCGACAAAGCCTTTGACGCTTGGCTGGACGAATGCGAGGGTCTGCACGTCAAGGGCTTTCGACGTATCCTGCATGTGGGTGACGATGGCATCTCGCAATCGGGCACGTTCCGAAGAAACCTGCGCAAGATCGGGCAGCGGGGTTTGCCGTTCGATCTGTGCGTTCTGGCGCGCCAGCATGATTTGGTGGAAGATCTGACCCGAACCCATGACCATCAGATCTTCGTTCTTGACCACTGTGGCAATCCTGACATCGCAGCCGATGCCTTTGCACCGTGGGCGGCCAGCCTGTGTCGTCTGGCGGCCCTGCCCAATCTTTACGCCAAGCTGTCAGGTATCACCGCGAACTGCGCCCCCGGAACGGTCACCGTTGATCGTCTGCGTCCATATGTTTTACATCTTATCGACTGTTTTGGCCCCGAGCGCATCGTCTGGGGCAGCGACTGGCCGGTTGTCACCATCAACAGCACCCTGCCGGATTGGGTTGACTTTTCCCGAACGCTGCTGGCGCCCCTGACTGTTGACGAGCGCCGCGCCATCGGCTCTGAAACCGCCCGCAAGATATATCAGCTTTAGCCCTCGGTGCCGCGATCCAAATCAGTCGGGCACATTAAAGAGAATTTGGTCGATCAGGCGGGTCAATGCGGGGGGGCGGGCCTGTCCCTGTCGGGTGATCAGGCCATACAAGCCCACATCGATCTGCAACGGAGACGCCAAGGTGACATAGCCGGTGTCCTCTGCTGCCGCAAAGACATCTGTCACCGTTCGTGCCAATGGGGCGATTGCATTGGTTTGGCGCACCACCGTCAGCGTCAACAGAAATGAAGCCGTGGTTAGGCTTTGGCGCGGAAGGGGCATCCCGTGGTCCTTGAACGCCCGGATCACTGCGCTGCCCAGTGGCGAGAAACTGTCAGGCATCACCCAGTCAAACCGCAGCAGGTCTGACAGCGATATATCCGGATTTCCGGCCAGAGGATGGTTCTGCCGCGCAATCAGCGCCACCGGTTCGGTGGCCAACGGCTCGATCACAAAATCATCATGGTCCCGCGGTTCGGCCGGACGCCCCAGCACCAGATCCAAGCGTCCGGCACGCAACTCTTGGCAAAGCAGTGCCGAGGGTGCGACGGACACGTCGGCGGTGATGTCGGGATGCGTCAAACGCAAGGTGCGCAGTGCCGGCAGCAGCAGACCCAGAGCCGGGGCCGTGACAGACCCAAGGCGCAGATGCCCCGCTTCCCCGGAGGCCAGCCCCGACACCTCGACCGTCGCCTCATGCAGTTCTGAAAGGATGCGCCGCGCCCGCTTTGCCAAGGCCTCACCGACATCGGTCATCTTGATGCCACGTCCGCTGCGTTCGTGGATGGGCTGGCTTACGATGCCTTCGATTTCCAGGATCAGGCGCGACGCTGTGGGTTGCGAGACGCCAATGATTTCCGCAGCGGTTGTGATCCGCCCGGTTTCCAGCAGATGCGCCAGCAAGCGCAAATGGGTCATCTTCAAATGATGCAGCGGCAGCTTCATGGTTGTTGAGGCATATCAAAAATGCAGTGTATTCTTCATATAACATGATTTGACTGCAATGTTTCCCCGCGTCAATGTCCCGCCTGACCGCGGCCCCTGCACTTTGCAGGCGAGGGAGTAACGGACAACGCGACGCTTGCGCCGTGTTCCGCGGCTTTTGGGAGGAGACCTGAATGAACATCACAAAACGCGCTTTGTTGAAGCTGGCCGTTGCCGCCACGCTTCTGAGCAGCCCGGCCTTTGCGCAAGACAAGGGCACGATCGGTATCGCGATGCCGACAAAATCTTCCGCCCGTTGGATTTCGGACGGAGAGTCGATGGTGAAGCAATTCACCCAAGCCGGATATGGCACCGATCTGCAATACGCCGAAGACGATATTCCGAACCAGTTGAACCAGATCGAGAACATGATCACCAAGGGCGTGAAGGTTCTGGTGGTTGCGGCCATTGATGGCACCACGCTGTCAAACGCGCTGGAAAACGCCGCTGCATCCGGCATCAAGGTCATCGCCTATGACCGCCTGATCCGCGACAGCGGGGATGTCAGCTATTATGCCACCTTCGATAACTTCAAGGTCGGCGTGCAGCAGGCGGAAAGCCTTGTCAAAGGTATGAACGAGCGGTTCCCCGGTGTGAAGCCGCATAATGTGGAACTGTTCGGCGGCAGCCCGGACGACAACAACGCCTTCTTCTTCTACAACGGCGCGATGTCGGTGCTGCAACCGTTGATCGACGCAGGCGATATTGCCGTTCCGTCCGGCCAGATGGGCATGGACGTGGTCGGCACCCTGCGGTGGGACGGGGCCGTGGCCCAGTCGCGCATGGACAACCTGCTGTCGGCCAACTACGGCGACAAGATGCTGAACGGCGCGCTGTCGCCCTATGACGGGTTGTCGATCGGCATTCTGTCGTCGCTGAAGGGCGTGGGCTACGGCTCGGGCGATCTGGCGATGCCGATTGTCACCGGGCAGGATGCCGAAGTGCCAAGCGTCAAGTCGATGATCGCGGGCGAGCAATATTCGACCGTGTTCAAGGATACGCGATCACTGGCGGGTGTGACCGTGAAAATGGTTGATGCGCTGTTGACCGGAAGCGAGCCGGAAATCAACGATACCAGCACCTATGACAACGGCGTCAAGGTTGTGCCGTCCTACCTTCTGGAGCCGGTTTCAGTGGATGTCTCGAACTATGAGGAAATCCTTGTAGGGTCGGGATACTACACCGCTGATCAGCTGAAGTAAGTCCACACGACCTTCCGGGCCCGTCTGCCAATGCTCCCGGCGGGCGGGCCCGGATATCCTTGGGAGGGGATGATGACAACGCTTCTGGAGATGCGTGGGATCAGCAAGCTGTTCCCCGGCGTGCGCGCGCTGGATCAGGTGAACCTGACGGTTGAGGCCGGTGAGATCCACGCAATCTGCGGCGAAAATGGTGCCGGAAAATCGACGCTGATGAAGGTTTTGTCCGGAGTTTACCCGCATGGCAGCTACGAGGGCGACATTGTCTATGACGGGCAGACCCTGGCGATGAAATCCATCACCGACAGCGAAGCGCGTGGCATCATCATCATCCATCAGGAACTGGCGCTGGTGCCGCTGTTGTCGATTGCCGAGAACCTGTTTCTGGGCAACGAAGTGGCGACGGGCGGTGTGATCAACTGGCCGTTGGCGTTCCAGAAAACCAGCGAATTGCTGCAAAAGGTCGGCCTGAACGAGGCCCCCAGCACCATTGTCGGCAAGTTGGGCGTCGGCAAACAGCAGTTGATCGAAATCGCCAAGGCGCTGGCCAAGGATGTGCGGTTGCTGATCCTTGATGAACCAACCGCAGCACTTCAGGAAAACGACAGCCAGAAATTGCTGGACCTGATGCTTGACCTGAAGGCGCAGGGTGTCACGCAGATCATCATCAGCCACAAGCTGAACGAAATCGGCCGTGTTGCGGATCGTATCACCATCATTCGCGATGGCACGACGGTTTCGACCTTGAATCGCGCCGACATCACCGAGGACCGGATCATCCGGGACATGGTGGGGCGTGATATGGCCAATCGCTACCCCGAGCGCAAACCCAATCCAGGCGAGGTGCTTTTGGAGGTGCGGGACTGGAATGTGTTCCACCCAGATCAGAAAGACCGCCAGATGATCCGGGGGGCTGCCTTTTCCGTGCGCAAGGGCGAGGTTGTGGGAATTGCCGGGCTGATGGGGGCCGGGCGCACCGAACTTGCCATGAGCCTGTTTGGCGGCAGCTATGGCCGCAATATTACCGGCAGCGTAACCATGGCGGGCAAGCCGGTGGATACATCGACGGTATCTAACGCCGTCGCAGCGGGGCTGGCCTATGTGACCGAGGACCGCAAGGCGCTTGGACTGATCCTTGAAGAACCGATCCTGCGCAACATCAGTCTGGCCAATCTTGCCGGTATCGCGATGCGCGGTGTGTTGAACAAGGGCCGCGAAGCGCAGGTGGCGGAAGACTACCGTCGGGCGATGAACATCCGGACACCGAGCGTGCAGCAAAAGGTGGTCAACCTGTCGGGCGGCAACCAGCAAAAGGTGGTTCTGTCGAAATGGCTGTTCACCGATCCGCAGGTGCTGATCCTGGACGAGCCCACGCGCGGCATCGATGTGGGTGCGAAATTCGAAATCTACAACATTATGAACCAGCTTGCGGCAGATGGTCGGGGCATCGTGATGATCAGCTCGGAAATGCCCGAGCTTCTGGGCATGTGTGACCGCATCTATGTCATGAACGAAGGCAGGATTGTCGGCGAACTGTCGCGAGCCGAGGCCACGCAGGAACGCATCATGGCCATGATCCTGAACAGCACCGGGAAAGCAGCGTAATGTCGGAAAAGACATATCTGGGCAGTCATCTTCGCGAATATGGAATGATCATGGCACTGGTCGCCATCGTGTTCTTCTTTACCGTGATCGTGCGCGCCACCATCGACGTCGATTTCCTGTCCGCACAGAACATCACCAACCTGTTCTTGCAAAACTCCTACGTCATCATCATGGCACTGGGGATGTTGCTGGTGATTGTGGCCGGGCACATCGACCTGTCGATCGGGTCGGTTGTCGGCTTCACTGGCGCGGTGGCGGCGGTGCTGACGGTCAATCTTGGCTGGCCAGTCTGGGCGGTGATCCCGTCCTGTCTGATCGTCGGCGGGCTTATCGGCGCGGCGCAGGGCTACTGGGTGGCCTATTGGCGAATTCCATCGTTCATCGTCACCTTGGCCGGAATGCTGGTGTTTCGCGGATCAACCCTTTGGTTGCTGAACGGTCAGAACATCGGGCCCTTTCCCCGGTCGTTCCAGGCGCTGTCCACCGGGTTCATTCCCGATCTGTTCGGGGACGCTGACCAGGCCTTGCTGGGAATGGAGAGGCTGAATGGCACCGCACTGTTGATTGTTGTGCTGGCGGCCTCTGTGGTTGTCTGGCTTGGTTTGCGCAAACGGGCGCAGGACGCTGCCTTTGGTATCACACCGGAACCTGCGACGGTGTTCTGGGTGCGCAATACCATTGTCTGCGGCGCGCTGATTTTCGTGGGTTACAAGCTGGCGATCTTCCGTGGACTGCCGAATGTTCTGATGGTGCTGGCGGTTCTGACCGTGATCTATGCGTTCTTTACCGAAAACACGACCGGAGGCCGCCGGATCTATGCGCTTGGCGGCAATGAAAAGGCGGCCAAGCTGTCGGGGATCAAGACGGAACGTTTGGTATTCCTGTGCTTTGTGAACATGGGCGTTCTGGCCGCTTTGGCTGGCATGATTGTGGCGGCCCGGCTCAATTCTTCGACCCCAAAGGCCGGTGCCGGGTTCGAGCTTGACGTGATCGCGGCCGTCTTCATCGGCGGCGCGTCCATGACCGGGGGCTCGGGCAAGATCATCGGCGTCGTCGTGGGGGCGCTGATCATGGGGGTGATGAACAACGGGATGTCCATTCTTGGCATTGGCATCGACTATCAGCAGGTGATCAAAGGGCTTGTTCTGCTGGCTGCCGTCATCTTTGACGTTTACAACAAAAGCAAATGAGGGCGGACATGCTGCTGTCGCAGATCAATACAGAAGCGGGTCTGACCGTTGTCGTGCGGCAGGGATCCGAGGCGGCAACCGTGCAAGGCGCCGCCAGTACCTACGCCTTGGCCGTGGAAGCCGCAAATTCCGGCCGAAGTCTCGCGCAGGTCATCGCCGCGCACGGTTTGGGGCAAGCGGTCGATCTGCGGCGGATGGCCGCCGAAGGCCGGCTTGCCCCGCCGATCACCCATCCTGACCCGGCGCACCTGCATCTGACCGGCACCGGTCTGACCCATCTTGGCAGTGCGGCCACCCGTGATGCGATGCACACCAAAGCCAATGCAGAGGATGCATCGGATTCGATGAAGATGTTCCGCATGGGGCTGGATGGTGGCAAGCCCGCGACCGGCCCCGGTGTGCAGCCAGAATGGTTCTACAAGGGTAACGGGGTCAATCTGGTGGCCCCCGGCGGCGCCCTTACGTCACCCGGATTTGCACTCGATGGTGGCGAAGAACCGGAATTGGCGGGAATTTATGTGATTGACGCACAGGGGCGGCCCTGCCGCGTCGGCTGGGCCTTGGCGAATGAATTCTCTGACCATGTGACCGAACGCATCAACTATCTGTATCTGGCCCATTCGAAATTGCGGCCCGCATCCATCGGACCCGAAATTCTGGTCGGTGATTTGCCGCCCGACATCCGCGGCACCAGCCGTATCCGCCGTGCGGGCGCGGTGATATGGGAAAAACCGTTTTTGTCAGGCGAAGCGAACATGTCGCACAGCTTTGCCAACCTTGAGCATCATCATTTCAAGTATGATCTCTTCCGCCAACCGGGTGACGTGCATGTGCACATGTTCGGCACCGCAACCCTTTCCTTCGCCGATGGAATGCGACCCGAACCCGGCGATGTCTTTGAAATCGAAGCGGTCGACTTTGGCCTGCCGCTTCGCAACCCGCTTGCCATTGCACCCGATACCGGGATGCAAGGCGTGAACGCCCTGTGAGGACAACATGACTTTCAAACCAGCCAAATGGCCCCGCCGTCTGCGCAGTCAGGAATGGTTCGGCGGAAATGGCCGCGACCAGATCTATCATCGTGGATGGATGAAAAATCAGGGCTTTCCGCACGATCTGTTCGACGGTCGTCCGGTAATCGGTATCCTGAACACATGGTCGGAACTGACCCCCTGCAATGCCCATCTGAACGATCTGGCGCAACGTGTGAAGCACGGGATCTACGAGGCCGGTGGGTTTCCGGTCGAAGTACCGGTGTTTTCGACCAGCGAATCCGCCCTTCGCCCCACCGCAATGATGTTTCGCAACCTCGCCGCCATGGCTGTGGAAGAGGCAATGCGCGGTCAACCCATGGACGGATGCGTTCTGCTGGTCGGTTGTGACAAGACCACGCCGAGCCTGCTGATGGCTGCAGCGTCAACCGATTTGCCGTCGATCATCGTGACAGGGGGGCCGATGTTGAACGGCTACTACCGAAACGAACGGGTCGGGTCGGGGACGCACCTGTGGAAATTCTCCGAGGCCGTAAAGGCGGGCGAGATGACCCAAGAGGAGTTCGCCGAGGCCGAAGCGTCGATGTCCCGCTCTCCGGGGTCATGCAATACAATGGGCACAGCCTCGACCATGGCCTCGATGGCTGAAGCCCTTGGCATGGCCCTGTCGGGCAACGCCGCCATTCCGGCGGTGGACAGCCGCCGCCGTGTCATGGCGCAACTGACCGGGCGTCGGATTGTGCAGATGGTCAAGGATGATCTGAAGCCGTCCGACGTGTTGAAGAAGGAAGCCTTTGAAAACGCCATCCGCACCAACGCCGCCATCGGCGGCTCGACCAATGCGGTCATTCACCTGCTGGCCATCGCGGGCCGAGTTGGCGTTGACCTGACTTTGGATGATTGGGATCGCTGCGGCCGCGATGTGCCGACCATCGTGAACCTGATGCCATCGGGCAAATACCTGATGGAAGAATTCTTTTACGCAGGCGGCCTGCCGGTCGTGATCAAGCGCCTTGGCGAAGCCGGAATGCTGCACAAGGACGCGCTGACGGTCTCGGGTGAGTCGATGTGGCATCAGGTCAAGGACGTCGAGAACCACAACGAAGACGTGATCCTGCCAGCCGACAATGCACTGACCCAGTCCGGCGGTGTCGTGGTCTTGAAAGGCAACCTTGCACCCAATGGGGCGGTCCTGAAGCCTTCGGCCGCCAGCCCGCATCTTCTGGCGCACCGGGGCCGGGCCGTGGTTTTCGAAGATATCGACGACTACAAGGCCAAGATCAACAACCCTGATCTGGATATTGACGAAACTTGCATCATGGTTCTCAAGAACTGTGGGCCCAAAGGCTATCCCGGCATGGCCGAGGTCGGCAACATGGGGCTTCCGCCCAAGGTGTTGAAGAAGGGCATCACCGATATGGTCCGCATTTCCGATGCGCGCATGTCTGGCACAGCCTATGGCACCGTCGTTCTGCACACCTCACCCGAGGCGGCGGCGGGCGGGCCTTTGGCGGTGGTGCAAAATGGCGATTTCATCGAACTGGACGTACCGAACCGCCGCCTTCATCTGGATATCTCGGAAGCAGATCTTGCCGCGCGACTTGCCACATGGAAACCGACGCATGATTTGTTCCCGTCAGGCTATGGCTGGCTGCATCAGCGCCACGTCGAAGGAGCCGATACCGGGGCTGATCTCGATTTCCTGAAAGGCAGCCGGGGTGCCCCTGTGGGCAAGGATTCGCACTGATGAAGGTGGCACTGGTCGGCATCGGAAAAATCGCCCGGGATCAGCATCTTCCCGCCATCGCGGCCAGTGCGCAATGGGCTCTTGCTGCCACCGTCTCGCGCTCCGGCACGGTAGATGGGGTCGGGTCCTACACCGACATCACGTCGATGCTGGCGGCGCGGCCGGATATTCCGGTGGTGTCACTGGCGTTGCCCCCGGTGCCACGCTTTGCCTACGCTCAGGCGGCGATCATGGCGGGCAGGCACGTCATGCTGGAAAAGCCGCCCGGTGCCACGCTGGCGGAAATCCATGCTCTGCAGGCGCTTGCCGCCGATCACGGTGTTACGCTTTACGCGACATGGCACAGCCGGATGGCCCAGGCGGTTGCGCCGGCAAAGGCGTGGCTGGCGGGCAAAACGGTGGTCCGCGCCCATATCACCTGGCGCGAGGATGTGCGCAAATGGCATCCGGGTCAGGACTGGGTGTTCGAACCCGGCGGCATGGGTGTGTTCGATCCCGGCATCAACGCCCTGTCGATCCTGACGGAAATCCTGCCCGCCCCCGTGCATTTGCAATCGGCTGATCTGGAATTTCCCGCCAATCGTCAGACGCCCATTGCGGCGCGCCTGACCTTCAGCGGTCAGATCACCGCCGATTTCGACTGGCGTCAGACCGGACCCCAGACCTGGGACATCGAGATTGACACCAACGCCGGCCCCATGGCGCTGCGGATGGGTGGAAATGTGCTTGAAATCGCCGGGCAGGCGGCTCAGGGCGAAAGCACCATCATGGGGGAATACCCCGCCCTTTATGCCCGCATGGCTGAACTGGTCGCAGCCGGCGAGTCCGAGGTTGACCTCGCCCCGATGGTCCATGTGGCCGATGCCATGACCTTGGGTCGTCGCATCATCACCGACGCCTTTCACTACTGACCCCTTCATCTGTTCCCAAATATCCCACGGGGGGTCCGGGGGGTGTGAAACCCCCCGGTCCATCGCCAAATGATCGGAGACCGACATGCTGACAGGCAAGCACCTTATCGCGGGCGACTGGGTCGCAGGGGCATCGACTTTCGCCTCCACCCCAGCCCATGGCCCGAGCCATGACTTCGGCGTCGGGACCCCCGCCCTCGTCGGAAAGGCCGCTGACGCAGCCGAAACCGCCTTCCCGTCTTATGCTGCGACATCGCGTGAAGATCGCGCCCGCTTTCTTGAGGCGATTGCCGCGGAAATCGACGCCCGCGGCGACGCCATCACCGAAATCGGCACGCAGGAAACCGGCTTGCCCGCCGCGCGTCTGCAGGGCGAGCGGGGGCGCACCACGGGTCAGCTACGGCTGTTTGCAGCGCATATCCGCGCAGGCGACTACCTTGACCGCCGTCATGACGCGGCCTTGCCTGATCGCCAGCCCCTGCCACGCCCCGATCTCAAGATGATTCAGCGGCCGATTGGTCCGGTGGCGGTGTTTGGCGCATCGAACTTTCCGCTGGCCTTTTCAGTTGCGGGCGGAGACACCGCCAGCGCGCTGGCTGCGGGCTGCCCTGTGGTCGTCAAAGGCCACTCGGCCCATCCCGGCATGGGTGAGATCGTCGCTCAGGCCATTGATGCTGCAAGAAAATCCTGCGCCCTGCATCCCGGCGTGTTCAGTCTGGTGCAGGGTGGCAAGCGCGATGTGGGCGAGGCGCTTGTGCAGCACCCGTTGATCCGTGCTGTCGGCTTCACTGGTTCACTCGGCGGCGGCCGCGCGCTTTATGACCTGTGCGCCGCGCGTCCTGACCCGATTCCGTTCTTTGGCGAGTTGGGCAGTGTCAACCCGATGTTCCTGCTGCCCCACGCCCTTGCGACGCGCGGCCACGCCATCGCAACAGGATGGGCCGCCAGCCTGATTATGGGCGCGGGCCAGTTCTGCACTAACCCCGGCATCGCTGTGGTGATCGACGGGCCGGAGGCAGATGCCTTTGCTGCCGCCGCGAAAGCCGCTCTCGAACCCACGCCTTCGCAAACCATGCTGACCGATGGCATGGCCGATGCCTACCGCGTGGGCCGCGACCGGGTGGCCGCAGGCACCGGCGTGCGCAGTATTCTGACCACAATGTGCGAGGCGCGCTCCGCAACGCCGAACCTGTTCGAAGTGTCGGGCGCCGACTGGCTAGCCGATCACATGCTGGCCGAAGAGGTGTTCGGCCCGCTTGGTCTGATCATCCGCGTCGGCGACGCCGCCGAAATGCATGCGATTGCCGGCAGTCTGCAAGGCCAGCTGACTTGCACCCTCCATCTGGATGATGCCGATACGACCCTTGGCCAGACCCTACTGCCTGTTCTTGAGCGCAAGGCGGGGCGGATCCTTGCCAACGGCTTTCCGACCGGGGTCGAGGTGGCGGACAGCATGGTGCACGGTGGCCCCTATCCCGCCAGTACCAATTTTGGCGCCACCTCGGTCGGCACATTGTCCATCCGCCGCTGGCTGCGTCCGGTCTGCTATCAGAACATGCCTGACGCGCTGTTACCTGCAGATTTGCGCTAGGCCGCGATCTGTTCGATATCAACGCTGTGGCTGCCGGATTGACGTCCATCCAGCCGCAGCCATCCCGTCACCGGGGCCACATCGTCGTAATCGCGGCCGAAGCCCACATCGATGTGATCGTTGCGCACAAAGCAGGCATTGGTGGGGTCGTAATCGACCCAGCCCATTTCCGCGCCGGCCCAGGCCCGAACCCAGGCGTGCATGGCATCCGCCCCCGTCAGGCGTTGTTGCCCGAGCGGGGCTTCGGTGCGCAAATACCCCGCAACATAGGCGGCTGGAACACCAAGACTGCGCAATCCGCAAATCATGATCTGGGCAAAATCCTGACAGACGCCCCGGCCGATGGCAAAGGCGCCTTCGGGAAAGGTATCCACGCTGGTGGCCTCGGGATCGAACGCCATATGCTGGTGCAGGCCAAGGCCCAAGGACTCGACCGCATCCCGCACAGTCACAGTGTCTGACGTCTGGTCCATGGAAAACGCGGCGATACGGGACGAGGCGGGTATCTTCCGGGACGGACCGGTGAAATGATGTGGCGATCTGGCACCAACATCCTTGTGGCACGCAACTTCTGTGGCAAGACGCGCCAGCGGGGTGGAAATATCCAGCAAGCTGTCGTCATCTACCCGGTCCACCATCGCGGTCATCACCAAATCAAGGCTGGTCAAACCCGGTGGAATGGCGGCTTCGATCACACGAGTTCCAAAGAAATCCGAAAACTCCCTGTTTTCACCGACAGACGGGACCAACGACACTTGGGACATGCGCACCGTTTGAAACCCGCCCACATTGGCGGGGAGGACGCGAAAAAGTTGACGGCCTGCACCCGTAGGGCGGTCAAAATCGTATCGCATCGCAAGTCGAAGGGAATACAGGGTCACCGAAGATATGCCTCGGTCAACAGATCTGACAGGTCAGCCAAACGCTCCCGCAGGGTTTCCAGTGCCGGTGTTGTCATTGTCTCTGGTGTCGCAGTCGCAACTTCAACCTGGCATCGCAGCATGGCACGGCCAAGGTCCGACAGTTGTCCATGGATCGAAGCATTTGGCAAAGATTGCACCTGCGCTGTCAGATCGTCGATCTGATACCGGACTGATCGTGGGTTCATCGGGTCCAGTGCCAGAAGATCAATGACCGTATCGCGCGACGAGGCCGCGGTAAACCGGCGGCGGTGGGTCAGCACGCTGTCGCCAAGTTCAATACACAGATCAAGCGCGCCAGGCGGCGCATTGCTATCGGCCAATGCGGCCAGCAGACCGGTCATCCCCAAGGCACGTTCATGCTGCCGACCGATGGACAGGAAACGCCAGCCGAAAAAGCGATACATGTTTTCATGCACCAGCCCGGAAAAGCCCGCCAGCTTGCGCAGCAAGGCAGACAACGCACGCGCGGCGTCGTCACCGGGGGTAACACGGTCGGCCATGCGTCGCGCGGTTTTGTCCAGATCATTCAACGCTGACCAGCCATCGGGCGAAAACCGATCCCGAACCTGCCCGGCTGTCGAAACCGCAGCCGCCAAAGTCTCCAGCAGCCCTTGAGGAATACCAGCTTCGCCATCGACCCCATAAGACTGCAACAAAGCATCCATCTTGTCCTGCAAGGGGCGGCCTGCGCTGCCACTTTCCGCAAGGCGGATGTGGCGCGCCCGCAGCAGCCTGACGATCCCTTCCGAGCGCTCGACGTAGCGGCCAAGCCAGAACAGGTTGTCTGCCGCGCGCGCGGGCAGGGCCCCTGGCGTCGAACGCCTGTAGGGACCCGTCGACGGGCCTGTCATGCTGACAGCGGGCACCGGTGACTTGCTGATGACCCAGACATCGGCAGCACTGCCCCCGCGCTGCATCGCCAAGGCCGTAGGGTCGGCACTGGCCCCGATGCGGGCAAAGCCGCCCGGCATGACCTTCCATCCTTCGGGCGTGCGGGCGAGAAACACCCGCAGGCTCATGGGGCGCGGGACAAAGCGCCCGTTGATAAGCGACGGCGTGGTGGACAGGGTCACGGCCTCTTGTGCCACAAGATCCGGCCCGTCTTTTGCAAGCCTCAGCGCCAGGTCTGCGGCTGACAGGTTCGACGCGGGGTCGCTTTCGCCTGCGTGATCAAACGGCAGGCCGGTTCCAAGGGCTGGTGACAGCACCATCCGCGTCGGATCTGCCATGACATGCGCGCGCTCGGCTTCGCCGCCGCACCACCAGGTGGCAATGTTCGGCATCGCCAGCGGGGCGCCAATCAGTTGCGGTGCCAGCTTTGGCAGAAATGCCATCAGCGCCCGGGTTTCCAGCACACCCGAGCCAAGGCAGTTCACCATCGTCACGCCATGCTGCCGTAGAGCCGACACCATCCCGGGCGTGCCAATACGTGACACCGGATCAAGTTCCAGCGGGTCAGCGTAGCTGCTGTCCATGCGGCGCCACAGCACATCAAGTGGCCGTAGGCCCGACACTGTCCGCAGCATCAGTCGCCCGTTCTCGACCGTCAGATCTTCGCCTTGCACCAGGGAAAACCCGAGGTAGCGCGCAATCCACGCCTGTTCAAAATAGGTTTCATTCAACGCGCCCGGCGTCAGGATGCCGACACGACCATCCCGGTCGGTGCGCAGGGCCAGAAGAGCATCGCGGAAGTCGCGAAAGAACCCGGCCAACCGGTGCACGTTCTGCCCGGAAAACACATCCGCATAAATGCGCGAAGTCGCGACGCGGTTTTCCAATGCATAGCCAGCGCCCGACGGGGCCTGTGTGCGATCTGCCAGCACCCACCACTGCCCATCCGGACCACGGCCGATTTCAAAGGCAATGAAGTGCAGGAAATGCCCGGATGCCGGCGAAATGCCAACCAAGGGACGCAGCCACTCCGGGTTTCCAGCCACTAGGGACGCCGGCAAGTTCCCGTCCTTCACCAGCCGGTTCGGGCCATAGAGATCGGCCATGACCGCTTCCAGCAGATCGGCGCGTTGGATCAGCGCAGCAGAAAGCTGCGTCCAGTCGGCTTCGTCCAGCAGGACCGGAATATGGCTGAGCGGCCAAGGCCTTTCGACAGATTTGCCTGCACCGTACTGGCGGTAAAACACGCCGGAGTCGCGCAAATACTGCTCGGCCCGGCTGATTGCGCGGGACAATTCGTCATCGCTCAGACCCTGTAGATGGTCGATCAGCGGCTGCCACAACGGCTGTAGAGTGCCGTCGGGCGCGACCAGTTCATCTGGTACACCCGGCAAGGGCCGATAGGTGGCCAGACCACGATCCCGCATGATCGTCCTGTTGGCCGAATGCACCCTGTTGACCTTTGCGCTGTCCATCGTCGGACTAGAGCCCGACAGGTCGCCGCAGGTCAAGCGTTAGCGGGAATTCCCGGTGTGGACGTTCCTGTGCGGGACGAACAGTGTGGCCGGGTCGGTGTCCGCCGGGTTCGAACCGGGCCAGACGCCGTGCCTCGGCCTCGTTGCCGTTCACGGGGAAGGTGTCATAGTTGCGCCCCCCCGGATGGGCGACGTGATAGACACATCCCCCCAACGGCCGCCCCGACCACCTGTCAAAGATATCAAAGGTAAGCGGAGCATCGACCGGCAGCACCGGATGGATGGCAGAAGACGGCTGCCACGCCTTGTAGCGTACGCCAGCCACCGCCTCGCCCGCACCAATATCGGACAGCGGCATCACCCGACCGTTGCACAGCACCTGATAGCGCGACGGATCGGCGGCGGCCAGTTTCACTTGCAACCGTTCGGTCGAGCTGTCGGTATAGCGCACTGTGCCGCCAATCGCGCCGGTCTCGCCCAGCACATGCCAAGGCTCCAGCGCCTGACGCAGTTCCAGATGCACGCCCTCATATTCCACTTCGCCGCAGAATGGGAAGCGGAACTCGGCCTGCGCCTTGAACCAATCCTCACTCAGCGCAAAGCCATGCTGCGCCAGATCGGCCAGCACATCGCGGAAATCCTGCCAAACATGGTGTGGAAGCATGAAACGGTCGTGCAACGCAGTGCCCCAACGCGTCAATTCTCCCTGTGCCGGGTTGGCCCAGAATCGCGCGATCAGGGCCCGGATCAACAATTGCTGCGCCAGACTCATGCGCGCATCGGGTGGCATCTCAAACCCGCGGAATTCCACCAGACCGAGGCGGCCCGTGGGGCCATCCGGCGAATACAGCTTGTCTATGCAAATCTCGGCCCGATGGGTGTTGCCGGTGACATCCGTCAGCATGTTGCGCAACAGCCGGTCCACCAGCCATGGCATCGGGGCCGCACCCTGATCTGGTGAAGGGATCTGCGCCAGAGCGATTTCCATCTCATAGAGCGCATCATGCCGCGCCTCGTCGATGCGAGGGGCCTGCGAGGTCGGGCCGATGAACAGACCCGAGAACAGATAGGACAGCGAAGGGTGACGGTTCCAGTGCAGGATCAGACTGCGCAGAAGGTCTGGCCTGCGCAGGAACGGGCTATCATTCGGTGTGGCGCCACCAACCACCACATGGTTCCCTCCACCGGTTCCGGCATGTTTGCCATCAATCATGAACTTGTCGGCCCCAAGCCGGCATTGGCGCGCCTCTTCATAGACCGCCGTGGTGATGTCGATGCAGTCTTGCCATGTGTGGGCCGGGTGCACGTTCACCTCGATCACCCCCGGATCAGGGGCAACACGGATCACATTCAGCCGTGGGTCATGCGGCGGGGCATAGCCTTCGATATGCACTTGCAGCCCAAGTTTTTGGGCCGCCGTCTCGGCCGCGCGTACAAGATCGAGGTAGTCTTCGACCGACACTACAGGCGGCATGAACACGCAGAGCCTTCCGTCGCGCGGTTCAACCGAAAGGGCCGTGCGGATGTGGCCGTCCACCTCGAACTCGGGCGAGCCTTGTGCCACCTGCGCCCCTTGTGGGCCGCAGGCGGTAAAGCTGGCCGGGGTCTGTGGCCGTGCTTCGGTGACACTGGGGGCATTGGGCAGCGGCAGCGGGGCGCGTTCGACCGTAGGATCGGTCGGGTTGATATAGGGATATTGAGAAGGCGGCAGCCACGGAAGGCTTTCCAGCGGCAAGCGATAGCCGACCGGACTATCCCCCGGCACAAGGAACATATGCCCGCGCCGCAGCTTCCACTTTTCCGTGCGCCACCTGTGCCCGGGTGCCTTCGACTGCCAGCTTTGCACCGGAAGGACAAAACCTGATGGGTTCGTGAGGCCACGATTGAACACGGTCGCAAGGCGGTGCCGTTCTTCGGGATCTTTCAGTTTGGAATTGGCTGGCGTCACATTGTCCGGCAGGTTGGATTCCTTGACCAACCATTGTGCAGGATCCTCATAGGCCGGCACAATGCAGTCGGCGTCCAGTGCAAGGTCATCAGCGATCTGCTGCAAAAGGTGCTGCGCGTCATCGGTCGTGACACCGGTTTGCGCCCCTTCTTCCGCGATCAGGGCCGGATCTGACCAGATCGGATGCCCATCGGTGCGCCAGTAAAGCGAGAACGTCCATCGGGGCAAAGTCTCGCCCGGATACCACTTGCCCTGACCATAGTGCAGGAAGCCCCCCGGTGCGAACCGGTCCCGCAATCGGCGGATCAGTCGATCGGCCAACACGCGCTTTGTTGGACCGACGGCGTCAGTATTCCATTCTTCGGCTTCGAAATCGTCGATCGAAACGAAGGTCGGCTCACCCCCCATGGTCAGGCGGACATCGCCTTCTGTCAGCGCCGCATCAACCTTGTGACCCAGCGCTTCCAGGTCCGTCCATGCGTCGTCGCTGAACGGTTTGGTGATGCGCGGATGTTCGGCCATCCGGGACACGCGCATGTCAAAGGCAAAATCGACCTCGGCAAAGCTGGCCATTCCTGAAATCGGGGCGGCGTTGCGATAGTGGGGCGTTGCGGCCAGCGGAATATGACTTTCGCCCGCCAAAAGACCGCTGGTCGGGTCCAGTCCGATCCAGCCCGCGCCGGGCAGGTAAACTTCGCACCACGCGTGCAGATCAGTGAAATCCACATCGGTGCCAGACGGGCCATCCAACGCCTTCAGGTCGGGTTTCAGCTGGATCAGGTAGCCCGAGACAAAGCGGGCCGCAAAACCAAGATGGCGCAGGGCCTGCACCAGAAGCCAGCTTGAATCGCGGCAAGATGCGCTTTGCAACGCAAGAGTTTCTTCGGGGGTCTGCACCCCCGGCTCCATCCGGATGGTATAGCGCAGGGCGCCTGCCACCATTGCGTTGAGGTTGACCACAAAATCGACGCTGCGCACCCGGTCTTTGGGGACGCTGTCGAGAAAGGCGCGAAGCAAAGGGCCGGCAGGATCGGCGCGGCGGTAGATCTCAAGGTCATCCGTCAGATCTGGCGGATAATCGAACGGCCAGACCTCGGCCGATTCTTCGACAAAGAAATCGAAGGGATTGTACACTGTCATGTCGGCAACAAGATCGACCTCGATCTTGAACTCGCGCACGGGTTCGGGAAACACAAACCGTGCCATCCAGTTGCCAAACGGGTCTTGCTGATGGTTCACGAAATGACCATCCGGACTGACCTTCAGGGAATGTGAGATAACACGGGTGCGGCTGTGCGGGGCGGGGCGCAACCGGATGACCTGAGGCCCCAGCGTAACCGGGCGGTCATACTTATAGTGCGTCAGATGGTGGATGGCGGCCTTGATCGACATATTGGGTCATTCTCGTAAGGTGTGAACCTGCATAGCAGCCGCTGCGGTGAGCGTGTGTATCATGGTCTATATGGCATGAATTGCGCGTTTGGGTCGCACAAAACGGGTTCAGTTTACCCATCCACGCCCAAAAACAGGGCGATCCGAGAACAAATGTGCGTGGGGTCTTGTTTCCCTGCCTTCAACGGTCCTTTGGAATTCCCCGGATCGAACGCATCCGCGCCGCGATCCTGCCCGATTTCAGGATCAATACCGTCTGGTCAACCCATATCGTGTCTGCCGGGGGAAAAATGGATCGTCTTACTGAAATGGAAGCGTTTGCCACGGTCGTGGACCAAGGCGGCTTCACTGATGCGGCAAAGAAAATGGGGATTTCGAAATCCGCGGTGTCCAAGCATGTATCTGCGTTGGAAGCCCGGCTTGGGGCGCGGCTCTTGAACCGAACCACGCGTCGGGTCAGCCCGACAGAAATTGGTCTTGCCTATTACGACAGGGCGCGCCGCGTTCTGAACGACGCGGGGGAAGCGGACGCTCTGGTGACGTCGATGCAATCGGCGCCGTCTGGTCTGCTGCGGATCAGTGTGGCCACCGATTTTGGCGTGAACCTTCTGTCGCCGATTCTTGGGGACTTCTTGCTTGAATATCCCGATATCACCGTGAACATGGTGCTGAACAACCGCTATGTCGAACTGATCAGCGAAGGCTTTGACATGGCCATTCGCGTCGGCGATCTGGAGGACAGCAGTCTTCGGGCGCGCAAGTTGACCGATACAACCAAACGCATGATCGCTTCGCCCAGTTACTTCCAACGCTATGGTCGGCCAATGAAGATCGACGATCTCAACGACCACAAACTGTTGCACTATTCCAATCAGGCCAACGGCAATGTGTGGAAAATCACGGCACCTTCTGGCGAAAAGCGGCAGGTCCGCACCGCAGGGTGGTTGACGGTTAATGATGGTCAATCGCTGTTGAACGCGGCCATCTCTGGTCTGGGGATCGCATATCTTCCCAGTTTTTTGTATTCCGAAGCCATGAAGGACGGTCTTGTCGAAGAGGCTTTGCCCGGACTGCCCGTCGAAATTCTGGGAATTTACGCAGTTTATCCGCCGGGCCGCTTTACCCAACCCAAAGTGCGTGCGTTCATTGATTTTCTGGCACGGCGTTATTCGGACAAGGGCCCGGACAAGTGGTGACTTCGGACTGATGTCCGGCTTACGGCGCGATAAGGGTCGAGGTCACCATGACTTCGACCCTTCGGTTTTTCTCGCGACCGTCATCCGTCTGGTTGGACGCGCGAGGGGCCAGGTATCCAACACCTTGCGCTTCAAGTTGCTTTGCGGGGATCCCATGTTCCTTGATCAGATATTGCCGAACGGCCTCGGCACGTTTGCGAGACAAAGCGATATTGCCTTCCAATCCGCCTGACGC
>JBKBOF010000025.1:0-266 GCA_046294955.1 Paracoccaceae bacterium | reverse complement strand
GTCGGTGTGCCCGACAAGGGCCACGGTCAGTTTCGCATTCTGCGCCAACCACAATGCGAGGCTGCCCAGAGACGCATAGTCCCCCGGCGCAAGCGCTGACGTGCCAGAGGCAAAGATCAGATCATCCAGAACGACCGAACCGCCAGACAACAATTGATCACCCAGATTGGCAAGATCAGCGACGGTCCGCTCTGGTTTCGCTGCAACCATGGCCCCCGCCTGTGGCGAAGGCAGCATAGGCTCTGCTTTTGTGGAGGCTGTCAGAA
>JBKBOF010000024.1:0-26376 GCA_046294955.1 Paracoccaceae bacterium | reverse complement strand
GTCTTGCCGTGGTCAACGTGGCCAATCGTGCCAATGTTGACGTGCGGTTTGTTCCGTTCAAACTTTGCCTTTGCCATTCGCCAGCGCCCTTGAATTCGGGGGGCCTGCGCGCGATGCAGCCAAGGCCCCGTGGTCCACGGGCGGCGGAGTAAGCCGTTGAAAGAGGAAAATCAAGCCTCAGTTCACAGTTCGCCGCAGCTTGGTGAGCAGGTGCCCGTGCCGCCCCAACCGGCACCACCGGCTATGGTGCAGGGGCCGAAACAACGGTGGGCGCGTCGGCGGGCGACGGCACCTTCTTGACCGGCAGACCAAACCATTCCGGATTTTGCAAGAACCAGTCTTCAACCCGTTTCACGGCATTGTAGGCCAATGCATCCATCTGTTGTTGCTTGGTCCGGGTGATGCCCGTGCCGATCACCGTTTCGCCCGAAAGGCTTTCGAACACAGTGAATTGTTTGCCTTCTGCGTTCAGCTTTTTCTGCGCCGCATCATCCCAGACGTTGGCAGTGACCACCAGAACCGACTTGGGCGCTGCCACAACCGGAATTCCCGGAGGAGCCAGCGCGTAACCATCCACCGAGATGCCGATGTTGAAAAGTTTGGAACCCTGATAGCGGCCAAAGCGTGCATCGACGGCTTTGGTCATCACGTCTTTCCATTCTTCCGGCGTCGCATTGCGCGAAATCGGAACTTTTTCGACCTTGTCAGCCACAATGATGTTCAGCCCCAAAGCGAAATCGCCCAGCGGCACCGGGGGCTCGGCCAGATCATTCGTCGCGCAGGCGGCAAGAATGGTCAGGGACAGGCCAAGAGCAGACAGTCGGGCGCGGGTCATGGGCAGCTTCCTCGCAATGTGTCACGTTGGGATATCCCGTGGCGAGAGGTCGCGCAAGGCGGCCGTTGCGGATGAAAGTGGCAGGACGCCACCTATATCATTTCGAAAGACCGGAGGCCCCATGACCGAGCACTTCATCATTCCAAAATCCGTTCCCGAGCCCGAGCCGGTGAAAGTTCCATTGGCCACCCGTCCGCTTGGTGTGTTCGGCTCACTGACGGCGGGCCGACGGAACATCCTTGAACTGATCCCTGAAATCGCCACCCATGCGCCGATCTTGTCCGGCCGCACCGGAAAACGCTGGCATATGGTGATGGACCCGGATGCCCTGCGCCGCATTCTGCGCGATAATGTCGAGAATTATCCAAAATCGGTGGTCACGAAGCTGATCCTTGAACCCGCCATCGGCGACAGCCTTTTTGTGGCGGAGGGACAGGAGTGGCTTTGGCAGCGTCGCACTGCCGCGCCGGCGTTTTCGCACCGCAACGTGGCCGCGCTGGCACCTGTTATGACCGCAGCAGCCGAACGGGCCTGTGCGCGTATCGGTCAAGGCATCGGGCGCGCGGTCGATTGCTTTGACGAAATGGTGACTGCCACGTTCGAAGTGATCTCGGACGTGACCTTTTCGGATGGGGAAGGGTTTGACCGCGCGTCGGTCCACCATGCCATCGAGGACTACATGGCTCAAACGGCACGGGTGTCGCTGCTGGATATCATCGGCGCCCCGGCGTGGGTTCCCCGGCCGGGGCGCGTACTGTCGGGCGCAGCGATGCGACAGATGAAGCGTGTGGCGGATGCTTCAATCAATCGCCGCCGCGCCGAGGGGGCCAAGGTTGTGCCCGACCTGCTTGATCTTTTGATGGCAGGTGAAGACCCGAAGTCCGGTCGTCGGATGACCACGCCCGAACTGCGCGACAATCTGTTGACCTTTATCGTGGCGGGGCACGAGACGACGGCCCTGACCTTGTCATGGGCGCTTTATCTTTGCGCCTTCGACCCGGCTATCCAGTCTGCGGCCCGCGACGAAGCCCAAGCCGTCCTTGGCGACCGAGCTGCCACAGCTGCGGATGTCGCATCCCTGCCGCTGACACGGCGCATAGTGGACGAGACCTTGCGCCTTTATCCCCCCGCCGCGTTTCTGTCGCGCACGGCACAGGCCGCCGACAGTCTATGTGGGCGCGCCGTCTTGCCAGGTGATACAGTCATCCTGCCGATCTACGCGCTGCACCGCCACCACAAGCTTTGGACGGACCCCGACCGCTTTGACCCAAGCCGCTTTGCCGATCCCAAGGCCGTTGATCGATACGCCTATCTTCCGTTCGGGGATGGACCACGCATCTGCATCGGGGCCAATTTCGCGCTGCAAGAGGCGGTCATCATCCTGGCCACCTTGCTTGCACGGTTCCGCTTCGGGCCCGTTCCCGGCAAAGCGCCCAAACCCGTTATGATCCTGACACTGCGACCCGAAGGCGGCGTCTGGCTGAAGATCGACCCTGCGTGAGCGCAAACACATGCCGGGATCGAGATCGAGCTTGATCCCTGAAGGCAAAGCTCCAGGGGTGTGTTAGGGTCGCAGGTGGGCAGCAGCCTTTGGCTCGTCGTTCAACAAAAAATGAGTTATCGTAAATTGGCGTATCCCACGATTTTCGCCAAGATCAGACGCTACCCCACCCACCGCCACCGGGCGTCAGCATCTCGAACACGGCGCCCGCAGGCAAATCGCGCTCGTCATTGCCCTCCAATGCCTCGCGGCGTCCATCCGGCCAGATCAAATGATTCTGGCCCACCTCGCCCGGCGCACCGCCCGCCATGCCAAAGGGGGCAATTCTACGGCTACCGCACAGCGTGGTCACTGTCACAGGCTCCAGAAAGCGCAATCGCCGGATCGCTCCGGCACCACCGGGCCACGCACCAGCCCCCCCGGATCCGTGTCGGATTCCGAAGGCTTCCAATCGCACCGGAAAGCGCTTTTCCAAAATCTCGGGGTCGGTCATCCGGGTGTTGGTCATGTGACTTTGCACCGCATCGCACCCCGCAAAGCCCTGCCCCGCGCCGGTGCCGCCGGCAATCGTTTCATAGTTCTGAAACCGCGCATTGCCCCAGACGAAGTTGTTCATCGTCGCCTGACTACATGCCATCACCCCAAGCGCCCCATAAAGTGCATTGCAGGCCGCCTGACTGACCTCGGTATTGCCCGCGATAACGGCGGCCGGCGCGCGCGGGTTCAGCATCGACCCTTCTGGCGAGACAATGGTCAAAGGCCGCAAACAACCCTCATTCAACGGGATTGGTTTGCCCACAAGGGTCCGAAACACATACAGAACCACGGCGCGCGCCACGGCGGCCGGAGCATTGTAGTTGCCGTTGTGCTGCGGACTGGTCCCGGAAAAGTCCACCACGGCGCTGCGGGCCGCACGGTCCACCCGGACGGCGACACTTATGGCCGTGCCGATATCCATCGGGTAGAGAAACGCACCGTCTTGTAGCCGGTCAATCACGGCCCGCACACATTCCTCGGCGTTGTTCTGGACATGCTGCATGTAGGAAGACACAACAGGCGCGCCGTAAGCTGAAACCACCTTCAGAAGTTCCTTGCGCCCGGTTTCGTTGGCGGCGATCTGGGCTTTCAGATCCGCCATGTTCTGATCAACCGACCGCGCCGGATAGCGCGCACTGGTCAACAAAGCGCGGGTTTCGGTGTCCCGCAAGTGTCCTTGTTCAACAAGGGCAAACAGGTCGATCAGCACGCCCTCTTCGTCGATGTGGCGGCTGTCGGGTGGGGACGATCCCGGCGTGCGACCGCCGATGTCGGCATGGTGCCCGCGTGAGCCAAGCCAGAAGGCCGGTGCCCCAGCCACAAAGACCGGCGTGATGACAGTGACATCCGGCAAGTGCGTGCCACCATTATAGGGGCTGTTCAGCATCCAGGCGTCACCGTCCCGCGCGGTGCCATTGGTGGCCTCGATCACCACCTTTACCGCATGGGACATGCTGCCCAAATGCACCGGTACATGCGGCGCATTTGCCACCAGATCGCCCTGCACATCAAAAATAGCGCACGAAAAATCAAGTCGCTCCTTTATGTTGACTGACCACGCCGTATTGGCCAGCGTGGCGCCCATCTGATCGGCGACCGACATGAACAGGTTGTTGAACACTTCCAACAGAACGGGGTCAGCATCGGTACCAGTGGCATGCGGCCGCCGGGCGGGCGTGGTGCGGTCAAGGATCAGGTTTCCAAATCCATCGACCCGTGCCTGCCAACCGGGATCCAAAACCACGGTTCCGGTGGCTTCGCGAATGATCGCCGGCCCGGCAATCACCGTATCCTCGGCCAGATTTCCCCGGTCATACAGCGGGATCTGGCACCAGCCGTCGACCCAGACCGACAGATTGGTCACTGGCGCGCTCTGTCCTTGCGGGGCCGTGGACCGGGGCAGCGCCGCACCATCGCCGATCGCCTCGACCGCCAGCATTTCAAACATCAGCGCGCGTTCCGGCGAGGTGAAGCCAAAGCGCGCCTGATGGGCCGCCTCGAACGCGGCCTGCATGACGGCGGGCTCGGCAAAACCTACCTCAATCGGTTGGTGTGATCCGTCATACCGCAGGTGCGCGCGGGCAACCATGCGCGGCAATGCAGCACCTTGGGCCATCACTTCTGCACGGGCCACACGAGTGATTTCAGCAATCTTTTCGGATGCTTCAGCCATGGCGGATAGCGGGGCATCGAATTGCACCTCGTGCAATGCGCGTATTTCGGCCAACCCCATGCCAAACGCCGACAGCACACCTGCAAATGGGTGAATGAAAATGCTTTTCATGCCCAGGGAATCCGCCACGCCGCAGGCGTGTTGTCCCCCTGCACCACCGAAACATTGCAGTGTGTAACCGGTGACGTCATGCCCGCGCTGGACCGAAATCTTCTTGATCGCATTGGCCATATTGTCGATGGCGATACGCAGAAAGCCGCTTGCCAGTGCCTCGGGCGTCATCGGCGGCTGGCCGGTTTCAGCGGCAATCGCGTGACTGATGGCCGTGCATCTGGCTAAAGCGTCCCGAGCATAAAGGGGCGCATCCCCATCCGGGCCAAAGATCGCCGGAAAATGCGCGGGGGACAGACGCCCCAGCAGCACATTGCAATCGGTGATGGTCAGCGGCCCGCCCCGGCCATAAGCGGCGGGGCCGGGCTTGGCGCCCGCACTCTCCGGGCCGACCTGCAAACGCCCGTCCCGGAAGGTACAGATCGACCCGCCCCCAGCCGCGACGGTGTGAATGTCCATCATCGGCGCCCGCATCCGGACGCCGGCCACCTCGGTTTCGAAACTGCGCTCATAAGTCCCGGCGAAATGACTGACATCGGTCGAGGTTCCGCCCATATCAAAGCCGATCAACCGGTCAAACCTTGCCGCCTGTGCCGTCTGCACCATGCCGACGATCCCGCCCGCCGGACCGGACAGGATGGCATCCTTGCCCATGAAACGGTGCGCCTCGGTCAGGCCGCCTGACGACTGCATGAATAACAAGCGCCCGGTCGCGCGCCCCATATCCAGCGCGCTTTCAACTTGCGCCACATAGCGGCGCAGAATCGGCGAGAGATAGGCATCCACCACCGTTGTGTCGCCGCGCGACACCAGCTTTGCCAGTCGGCTGACCTGATGTGACAGGCTGATCTGGATGAAACCTTCCTCGGCGGCGATCGCACCCACCCGCGCCTCATGCGCCGGGTTAACATGGCCATGCATCAACGCCACGGCAACGGCCCTAAGTCCCGTATCGTAAGCGGCGCGAAGGGCGGCGCGAGTGGCTGCCTCGTCCAGGGGGTAGATCTCTGCCCCGTCTGCATCCAGCCGGCCAGGTACTTCGGCCACGATTTCGTGCAGCAGGTCCGGGCGTTGGATGTGCAGCGCAAACAGGTCGGGCCTCGCCTGTGTCCCGATCTGCAAAAGGTCGGCAAACCCCTCGGTGATCATCAGCAGCACCCGCTCACCCTTGCGCTCTAACAAGGCGTTGGTGGCAACTGTAGTGCCCATCTTGACAGCGGAAATCAGGCCCTCGGGGATCGGATCGGCCGAACGGAGGCCGAGGCAATCGCGGATGCCCTGAACAGCGGCATCGGCGTAGCGTTCGGGATTCTCGGACAAAAGCTTGCGGGTCTCCAGCCTGCCATCCGGGCGGCGGGCCACCACATCGGTAAAGGTGCCACCCCGGTCAATCCAGAATTCCCACGCCGCCATGCAACCCCCCGTTTTCCGTCCTCATTGCGTGGGGTATCGGGCGGATGGTGTCAACGGAATCCGACCCACGATTTCGACTTTTCGGAAGGCAAACACATGCTCTGGCACGGGCCGACCCGGTGTCTTTACCCTGCCGCGACAAGAACTGCACGCAGATCGTCCTGGCTCAGCACCACCGGATTGCCCTTTGTTGAAGACGAAGTTTCCGCAGCCGCAGCGATCACTGCGTGATCTGCGTCCGCCACGCCGAGGGCAGAGAGATGGGCAAGACCAGCTGCGTGTGCCCATGTGGCAAGGGCCGAAGGGGCCGCGTCAGAGGGGCTGCCAAACACGTCTGCCAGAGCAGTGAAAACATGGGTCAGGCGGACGTGGGCCTCGCCGCTGCTGCGGGCGCGATTCATGCCCAGCACCGGGCCGAGCAGTGCGCCGCAGATGGCGCCATGGGGAGCGCCTGTCCGCCCCCCGATCACCCCGGCAAGGCCATGCACGGCCCCAAGGCCCGCGTTTGCCAACGCCAGCCCGCCGCAGAGCGAAGTCCAGGCAAGCGTATCGCGGGCAGCGGGATCTTCACCGCCTTGCAGGTGCATCAAGGCGCGCAGGCCAGGGGCTATGGCGGACACGGTCAGGGCATCGGTGTAAGGGGTGGCTTTGTGGGAAACGTAGGGCTCGATCACCTGCGTGATCGCATCAAGGCCAGAGACCAAAGTCACAGGCCACGGGCAGTGATCGGTCAAGGCCGGGTCTATGATGGCGACGCGGGCCATCATCCGATCGTCGCGCAGGCTGACCTTGCGGTTGTGGTCTGGCAGGCCAATGACGGCGTTCTTGGTGACCTCGGCCCCGGTGCCGCTGGTGGTTGGCAAAGCGAAGAAGGGAAGCGGGGCCACCTGCAATGGCAAACCCTTGCCCAACACCTCCAGGTGGTCCATCGGGCCACCCCGCGCCGGGATCATCGCCGCAAGTGCTTTTCCCAGGTCCAGCACGGCCCCTCCGCCAATGGCCAACACCCAATCGGGGGCGTGGAACCGCGCCTTGTGTGTCGCGTCTTCCAACATCGCAAGGGTCGGCTCTGACGGGCAGGCCAAAGGCAGAGCGGCAGGGCCAAGGTCATCCAGCAACCACTGCACCCGGGCCGGATTGGCCCCATGCACCACGATGCCGCGCAGGCCGAAGCCACGCGCCAGTGCGGCAGCTTTCAGACTTTCACCCCTGCCAAACAGAAGCTGCGGGGGCTGAAGAATGGAAAATTTCATACCGACATCGTGGCCTGCACCGCACGCCCCCAGCGCACGTATTTTGCTTCGCGCGTTGTTTTATCCATACTGGGTTCAAAACGTCTGTCGAGTGCCCAGCTTTTGGCAAACTCTGAAGGGGAACCGCAAACGCCCGCCTGCATTCCAGCAAGATAGGCGGCCCCAAGGGCCGTTGTCTCCGTCACTTTTGGCCGGTCCACCGGCGCACCAAGGATATCGGACAAAAATTGCATGGCCCAATCATTTGCCGTCATGCCGCCATCCACACGCAGAACGCCGTCGGCCGCGGCACCCCAATCGGCCCGCATCGCCTCCAAAAGATCGCGGGTCTGATAGCCGACCGATTCCAAAGCCGCGCGCACCATCTCGGCCGGGCCGGAATTTCGGGTCAGGCCGTAAACCGCTCCCCTGCACTCTGGCCGCCAATAGGGGGCACCCAGCCCAGTAAAGGCAGGCACCAAAACCACACCCTGCGCCTCCTCTGCCGCTTCCGCCAGTCCTTGTGTCTCAGACGCGTGCCGGATGATCTTCAGCCCGTCGCGCAGCCACTGCACCACCGCGCCGGCAATGAAGATAGACCCTTCCAACGCATAAGTCGGTGTGCCGTTCAACTGATACGCGATAGTTGTCAGCAGGCGGTTTTTTGACGGCACCATGTCGCAACCCGTATTCAGCAATGCAAAACACCCCGTTCCATAGGTGGATTTCATCATGCCCGGACTGAAACAGGCCTGACCAACGGTCGCTGCCTGCTGATCGCCGGCCACACCAAGGATCGGAATTTCTCGCCCGAACAGATCCGCGCGGGTCATGCCAAAATCGGCAGCGCAATCCTTCACCTCGGGCAGCAACGACATCGGAACTCCCATCATGGCACAGATCGCCGTATCCCAAGCGCCTTCCGCGATGTTGTAAAGCATTGTGCGCGCAGCATTGGTGGCATCTGTGGCATGAACCCGGCCACCGGTCAGATTCCAAATCAACCATGTATCCACAGTCCCGAAGGCGAGCTCACCGGCTTCGGCCCGCACGCGTGCGCCTTCAACATGGTCCAGCAACCACTTGACCTTGGTTGCGCTGAAATAAGGGTCAAGCAGCAAGCCCGTGCGGGCGGTGATCATCGCTTCGTGGCCCGCCGACTTCAGCGCGTCGCATGTATCCGCGGTGCGTCGGTCCTGCCAGACAATCGCATTGTGGATCGGTTGTCCGGTGGCCCGGTCCCAGATCAAAGTCGTCTCGCGTTGGTTGGTAATCCCGATGGCGGAGATGCTGTTGGCCTTGATACCCCCCTTTTCGATCGCTGCCCGCGCCGTCGCAGCAACCGTGGACCACAAATCGGACGGATCATGCTCGACCCAGCCGGGATGGGGATAGTGCTGGGCAAATTCCTCTTGCGCCGAGGCAACAACCCGCAGCGCACTGTCAAACAGGATCGCGCGGCTGGAGGTGGTTCCCTGATCGATGGCAAGGATATGGGTCATCGGCATCTCATTCCGTCCGTGCAGGCTTCATCTGTTTCCAAATATCCCCGCCGGAGGCATCTGACATTCGCAGCAGGGGGCTCTGACGGGATATTTGAAAACAGATGAAGAGGGCAGGGCAAGCACCCTGCCCTCTTCGATTGCAGACCTTATTGCCAGGACTTGATCAGCTCGTCATAGCTGACGGTTTCGCCCTGCGGCTTTTCATTGTCCAGCTTGGCCACTGGTGCACCGGGGGCATCCAGCCAGATTTGCGGGTCTTGTGGCTCGTTCATCTTCGGGCCGATATCGCCTTGGACGCCGGCCCGTTCGATCCGCTCAAGCACACGTTCCTGCTCTTCGCACAGGGAATCCAGCGCGGCCTGCGGGGACTTGGCGCCCGACATGGCATCGCCGATGTTCTGCCACCACAGTTGCGCCATCTTCGGGTAGTCCGGGATGTTGGTGCCGGTCGGGGACCACTGGACGCGGGCGGGCGAGCGGTAGAATTCGACCAAACCGCCAAGTTTCGGCGCGCGCTCGGTAAAGGACGCGTGCTGAATGGTGGATTCGCGGGTAAAGGTCAGGCCGACGTGGCTTTTCTTCACGTCCACCGTTTTCGACGTCACGAACTGGGCGTAGAGCCAGGCCGCCTGCGCACGGTCAACCGGTGTTGACTTCATGAGCGTCCAGGATCCGACGTCCTGATAGCCGACTTTCATGCCCTCGATCCAGTAGGCACCATGCGGCGACGGGGCCATACGCCATTTCGGCGTGCCATCGTCGTTCATCACCGGCAGACCTTCTTTGACCATGTCGGCTGTAAAGGCGGTGTACCAGAACATCTGCTGGGCGATCTGGCCTTGTGCAGGGACCGGTCCCGCCTCGCCAAAGGTCATGCCTTGCGCCTCAGGCGGCGTGTATTTTTGCAGCCAGTCAATCGCTTTTGTCACAGCGTAAACGGCCGCAGCATCATTGGTGGCGCCGCCCCGTGCAACGCAGGATCCGACAGGGCGCGAGTTTTCATCGACGCGCACGCCCCATTCATCCACCGGCAGGCCGTTGGGTTCACCCACATCGCCCATGCCAGCCATCGACATCCACGCATCAGTATAGCGCCAGCCAAGCGAGGGGTCTTTCTTGCCGTAGTCCATGTTGCCCCAGGTCGAAGCCGGACCACCCGCATAAGTCATGTCACGACCGGTGAAGAATTCCGCGATGTCTTCATAGGCCGACCAGTTCAGCGGCACACCAAGGTCGTAGCCGTACTTGGCCTTGAAATCATCCTTGGTCTTTTGATCGTTGAACCAGTCATAGCGGAACCAGTAGAGGTTCGCGAACTGCTGATCGGGCAACTGATACAACTGGCCATCGGGGGCGGTGGTGAATTTTGCCCCGATGAAGTCCGCCAGATCGAGGTTTGGGTTGGTGACAGCAGACCCGTCGTTCGCCATCCAGTCAGTCAGGCTTCGGGCCTGCTGATAGCGCCAATGCGTGCCGATCAGGTCAGAGTCGTTGATATAGGCGTCATAGATGTTTTCGCCGGTCTGCATCTGGGTCTGCAGTTTTTCGACCACATCACCTTCGCCGATCAGATCGTGGGTGATCTTGATCCCGGTGATCGCAGTAAATGCTGGAGCCAGAACCTTGGCTTCATATTCGTGGGTGGTAATGGTTTCGGACACCACCTTGATATCCATACCAGCATAGGGCTTGGCCGCATCGATGAACCATTGCATCTCGGTTTCCTGAGACGCGCGGTCAAGCGTGGACAAATCCCCGATTTCGGCATCAAGGAATGCTTTCGCGGCCTCGATATCGGCCCATGCCGGGACCGAGCCAAAGGCCATCAGCGCAAGCGCCATGGCGGTTGTGGTGTGACGAAGTCTCATTTTATATCCTCCCAGATTGTGAGACGCAGGTTTCTTGGTCTGGCCGGGGGGGGTGCTGCCCTGTCCCCGGCGTCTTCTTCTTGGCTAGACGAAGCGGAACACCGCCGCGGCATAGACAAGACAAACGATCAGCGCACCCCAGACCGGTGCGCCTAAGAAAAAGAGCCATCCCAGATGGATGAAGGCAGAGCCCAGCAGTGTGATGAACAGCCGGTCGCCGCGCGTGGTTTCAATCCGCAGAATGCCGACACGCGGCGTTTCCGGAAAGCGGACCGCGAGCAAGGTAAACAGGATCAGCAAGCAAGCGATGGTCCAGAAGAACAGCGCGACAGGCAGCGTCCAGGCCATCCAACCACCGGGGATCATCGGCGCAAACCAGTTGATCGCGCCGTCTTTTCTGGGGGAAATGGTCAAAAGGATCGCAAGGATGGCGATCATCGTGCCTGCGGCAGCAAGGCTGATCGCCGTCCAATTGGTGCGCTTTGCAGTGGCATTGGTCATCACACCCTCCCCAGGGCAAAGCCCTTGGCGATGTAGTTGCGGACGAAGTAGATCACGAGAGCACCTGGAACGATCGTCAGCACGCCTGCGGCGGCCAGAACCCCCCAGTCCATCCCACTGGCTGAAACCGTGCGGGTCATGGTGGCGGCGATTGGCTTGGCGTTTACCGACGTCAATGTACGGCTGAGCAGAAGTTCAACCCACGAGAACATGAAGCAAAAGAAAGCGGCGACGCCAATGCCGCTGGCGATCAGGGGCATGAAGATCTTCACGAAGAATTTGGGAAAGCTGTAGCCGTCGATATAGGCGGTTTCGTCGATTTCCTTGGGCACGCCGCGCATGAACCCCTCCAGGATCCAGACCGCCAGCGGCACGTTGAACAGGCAATGCGCCAATGCAACTGCAATATGGGTATCAAACAGGCCGACCGACGAATAAAGCTGAAAGAACGGCAGCGCAAAAACGGCTGGCGGGGCCATACGGTTGGTCAGCAGCCAGAAAAACAGGTGTTTGTCGCCCATGAAATTGTAGCGCGAAAAGGCATAGGCCGCCGGCAGCGCCACGGTCAAAGAGATCACCACATTCATCGTGACGTAAATGATCGAATTGACATAGCCCATGTACCAGCTTGGGTCGGTCAGGATCACGATATAATTGCGGAAGGTCAGGTTCTGCGGAAACAGCGTGAAACTGGACAGGATCTCGGTGTTGGTCTTCAGGCTCATGTTCACCAGCCAGTAGATCGGCAACAGCAGAAACAGCAGATACAGGCCCATCACAATGGCAGAGGGTTTGACACGCATCACTTGGACTCCTGCCGGTCAAGGTTGGTCATCACGGTGAAGAACACCCAACTGACCAAGAGGATGACAAGGAAATACATCAGACTGAACGCAGCGGCAGGGCCGAGGTCAAACTGGCCAATGGCCATTTTGACAAGGTCAATGGACAGGAAGGTTGTCGCATTTCCCGGCCCTCCCCCGGTGACCACGAATGGCTCGGTGTAGATCATGAAACTGTCCATGAAGCGCAGCAGAATGGCGATCAGCAACACGCCTTTCATCTTGGGCAGTTCGATATAGCGGAACACTGCCCAACGGCTGGCTTGGTCGATCTTTGCGGCCTGATAATAGGCCTGCGGTATCGATTGCAGCCCAGCATAGGCCAAGAGGGCCACCAGCGAGGTCCAGTGCCAGACGTCCATCACGATCACGGTGATCCATGCGTCCAGAGGGTCGTTCGTATAGTTGTAGTCGATACCAAGCGCCGCCAGCGTATGCCCCAGAAGGCCAATGTCCACACGGCCGAAGATCTGCCAGATGGTGCCAACCACATTGAACGGGATCAACAGCGGCAAGGACATGAGCACAAGGCAGAACGATGCCCAGAACCCTGATTTCGGCATGTTCAGTGCGATGTAGATGCCCAAGGGCACCTCGATGGCCAGAATGATGGAAGAGAACAGGATCTGACGGCCAAGGGCTGCGTGCAGACGCGACGAGGTGACCATTTCTTCGAACCACTCCAGCCCGGCCCAGAAGAACTGGTTGTTGCCAAAAGTGTCGTTCAGCGAATAATTTACGACCGTCATCAGCGGGATCACGGCGGAAAATGCCACGATCACCAGAACTGGAAGCACCAGAAACCACGCCTTGTTGTTCTGAGTCTTGTTCATCAGGCGGCTTCCCCCTGCACGCGCCAGTCGTCGGCGTAAACATTGATCTTTTGCGGGGCGAAAGACACATGCGTCAGGTCGGCACTGACCTCCATGCCTTCGGGGGCAACGATGCTGATCGGTTGGCCCATCACATCGGCCCGCACAAGGCGATGGCGGCCCACGTCCTCGACGCGCTTGATGCTGACGGGCAGCCCTTCGCCGCGCGTCAGCACCGCATACTCGGGCCGGATGCCGATCTGGGTGCGACCCTTGATTGGCCCATAGACCGCACCCAACGCAACCGGCACCCCTTGCAGGTGGGCGCGGTTTCCGTCGATCTGCGCGTCCAACAGGTTCATCCCCGGCGAGCCAATGAAGTAGCCCACAAAGGTATGTGCGGGCGTTTCGAACAACTCTTCAGGGGTGCCCATCTGCACGACGCGGCCGTCATACATGACCACGACCTTGTCGGCGAAGGTCAAAGCCTCGGTTTGGTCGTGGGTAACGTAGATCATGGTGTGGCCAAAGTCGCGGTGCAGTTTCTTCAACTGGGTGCGCAACTCCCATTTCATCTGCGGATCGATCACCGTCAGCGGCTCGTCGAACAGAATGGCATTGACGTCCTCACGCACCATGCCGCGGCCAAGGCTGATCTTTTGTTTGGCATCCGCGGTCAGGCCTTGGGCCTTTCGGGTCAGGATATCCTCCATCCCGATCATCTGCGCGATTTGCTGCACCCGACCAGCGATATATGCCGAATCCATGCCGCGATTGCGCAACGGGAACGCCAGATTGTCACGCACCGTCATGGTGTCGTAAACAACCGGAAACTGGAACACCTGCGCGATGTTGCGCTCGGACGTGGCGGCGTCGGTCACGTCATGGTCGCCAAACAGCACCCTGCCCTGCGACGGGCGCAACAAACCCGAGATGATGTTCAGAAGTGTGGTCTTGCCACAGCCAGATGATCCCAGCAGCGCATAGGCGCCTCCGTCCTGCCAGACGTGGTCCAATTCCTTTAGCGCGAAATCCTCGTCCTTCGTCGGGTGCGGATAGTAGCTGTGCGCTAGGTTCTTCAGCGTGATCTGTGCCATGTTACGCGGCCCCCTTCAGTTCGGACATCGCATAGGCTGCGGGGGCAACCAGCCGACCTGACGCGTCGAACAGATAGACATGCGACGGATCCAGCCAGACCGACACTTGCGATCCGGACGCAAGATTGTGCACCCCATGCACAAGCCCCACCCATTTGTCGTCGCCGTGTTGCAGGTGCAAAAAGGTTTCGGACCCGGTGATTTCCGTAATGCCAAGGGTGCAGCGGAATTCGACCGCCGTTCCGGAATGTTTGTTCAACTCCAGATGATTGGCACGGAAACCGGCCGTGTAGCGCCCATCCGCGATTCCCGCCAGAATGCCCTCGGCCGGGGCGTTGGCGGTATCGCCGAAATTGATCCGGTTGCCATCCTTGAAGCAAGACAGGAAATTCATCGGCGGGTCGGAAAACACTCCTGCCGTGATCATGTCGGCGGGTTTGCGATACACGTCCGGCGTCGGACCGAATTGTGTCACACGGCCTTGGTGCAGCGCTGCGGTGTTGCCCCCCAACAGCAGGGCCTCTTCCGGTTCGGTGGTGGCATAGACAAAGATGGCCCCCGAAGCTTCAAAGATGCGCGGAATCTCGATGCGCAATTCCTCGCGCAATTTGTAGTCAAGGTTGGCAAGCGGTTCGTCGAGCAGGACAAGCCCCGCGCCTTTGACCAGCGCACGGGCAAGCGCGCAGCGCTGCTGTTGCCCGCCCGACAGTTCCAGCGGCTTGCGGGTCAACATCGGGGCCAGGCGCATCATCTCGGCTGTGTCCCGCACGGCCTTGTCGATGGCCTTTGTGTCCTGCCCCAAGATCCGCAACGGCGAGGCGATATTTTCATAGACCGTCAAACCGGGGTAGTTGATGAACTGCTGATAGACCATCGCCACCTTGCGGTCTTGAACGCGCATGCCCGTCACGTCTTTGCCATCCCACAGGATGCGCCCCGAGGACGGCACATCCAGCCCCGCCATAAGCCGCATCAGCGAGGTCTTGCCCGACAGCGTTGGGCCAAGCAACACGTTCATCGTGCCCTTTTGCAGTGTCAGCGTGGTCGGGTGGATGTGAACCCGCCCCTCAACCAATCGCGATACACTCTGAAGGTCCAAAGCCATTGCCGTTCCTTTATTCCGCAGCCGGGCTGATCGCCCGCGTCGGGTTCATGTAAGCCTCAAGGGCCGTGATCTGATCCGCCGACAGCCGAAGCCCCAACTTCGTGCGCCGCCAGACCACATCGGCCGCATGGCGGGCATATTCCTTGGTCATCAGCCAGCGAACCTCGGCCTCGGTCAGCGTCGCGCCGAAATCGCGGCCCAGATCGGCCATGCTTTTCGATTGGCCCAGAATGATGCTGGCTTCGGTTCCATAGGCGCGGATCAGACGGCCCGCATGGTAGTCTGACAGGTAGGGATGCGACGCTTTCAACTGTGCCGTCAAAGCGGAAACGCCATCTTGCGGGAAGTCGCCACCCGGCAGGGTCTGACGCGCCGTCCATTTGCCCTTGGTTCCGGGGAAGAACGGCACAATCTTTTCCAAAGCGGATTCCGCCAGACGCCGGTAGGTAGTGATCTTGCCACCGAACACGTTCAGCAGGGGCGCACCATTCTGATCAACGCTCAGCACATAGTCGCGGGTGGCGGCGGTCGCCGACTTGGCACCGTCATTGTAAAGCGGACGCACCCCGGAATAGGTCCAGACCACATCATCCCTGGACACAGGTTTGGCGAAATATTTCGACGCAAAGGCCAAGAGGTAGTCACGTTCCTCGTCTGTGCAGACCGCATCGTTGGGCGCGCCCTGATGGTCTTTGTCCGTGGTGCCGATCAGGGTGAAATCCTGCTCATACGGAATGGCAAAGATGATCCGACCGTCTTCTCCCTGAAAGAAATAGCAGCGGTCATGATCGTAAAGCTTGTGCGTGACGATATGACTGCCCCGCACCAGACGCACGCCTTCGGTCGAATTGATGCGCGCCACGTTACGGATGATATCCTCGACCCACGGGCCACCGGCATTGACCAATACGCGCGCGCGATGCGTGGCGTGGCCATGGATGCCATCGGTCACGACGTCCCAGTGATCGCCGGCCCGGGTCGCACTGACCACGCGCGTTCCGACCATGATCCGCGCGCCGCGCGCCTCGGCATCGCGGGCGTTGAGCACGACAAGGCGCGAATCCTCGACCCAGCAATCCGAATACTCATAGGCACGAGTGAACTTCGGGTTCAGCGGCTTGCCTGCCGGGTCGCGCGTCAGGTCAAGCGTTCGGGTCGCGGGCAGAACCTTGCGCCCCCCCATGGTGTCGTACATGAACAGGCCAAGCCGGATCAGCCATGCCGGACGACGCCCCTTCATCCACGGCATTGCCAGTCCCAGAAGCCGACTTGTCGGCGTGTCGCTTTCGAACCGCATGTCTCGGTGATAGGGCAGCACGAACCGCATCGGCCAAGAGATGTGGGGCATGGCGGCCAGAAGGGTTTCACGCTCTTCGAGCGCCTCGCGCACCAGCCGGAATTCGAAATACTCCAGATAGCGCAGTCCACCATGGAACAGTTTGGTCGAGGCGGATGATGTTGCCTGGGCCAGATCACCTTGTTCGGCCAGAACGACCGAAAGGCCACGCCCGGCCGCGTCGCGCGCAATGCCGCAGCCATTGATGCCGCCGCCAATGATGAACAGGTCGGCCAGTTCCGGCCGCTGGGCATCGGTCACGTTGAATCCCCCCTTGGAAAGGACAGCCCCTCCACGAAAGTCACCGTGCACCGCCCGCCCGACGTGCGTCAATCAATTTATTCGTTTATGCGCGTTTTATTTTTAAACGAACAATTGCGCCGAATGACGTTAGGTCATATTCAATCTATGGAATAGTAATTCTGCAAACGCGCAAAAGCGAATGCAAGTGCAGCATGCGGTGGGACTGGGTGACAAACGCAGCCAACCTGTGCCAAAAAGAGGTATTCGGAGGATGACGGCGTGGCATTGAACTTTCGGCAAACAGGAATATTGGAAATCGCGCGGCAAGAAGGCCGTGTCGTGGTCGAAGATCTTGCCCAACGCTTCGATGTGACGCTTCAGACGATAAGACGTGATCTGACGGAACTGGCAGAGGCAGGGCATCTGGACCGGGTGCATGGCGGTGCCGTGCCGCGCATCGGAGTTGCCAATATCGGCTATGAGGCGCGGCGGCGGATGAACGAACAGGCAAAGACCGCTATCGCTCGGGCCTGTGCAACGATGATCCCGGACAATTCCTCTATGATCCTCAACCTTGGCACCACGACCGAGGCTGTGGCGCGTGAGTTGATCCAACATCGCAACATCACGGTTGTGACCAACAACATGAATGTGGCCAACATCCTCGTCGCCAATCCGGGGTGCGAGATCATGGTCGCGGGCGGCGCGCTGCGGCGCAGCGATGGTGGTCTGGTCGGAGAATTGACCACTCAGTTCATCGAACAGTTCAAGGTGGACTATGCCATAATCGGCACCTCGGCGCTGGACCGGGACGGCGATTTGCTTGACTTTGACTTGGCCGAGGTCCGGGTCAGCCGCGCCATCATTCGACAGGCGAGGCAGTCGTTTCTGGTGACGGATCACACCAAACTGGGCCGGTCCGCCCCTGCGCGGATCGCAAGTTTGTCTGAACTGGATGCGGTGTTCACCGACGAGGGCCTGCCCGACAGCCTGATGGCCGCCTGCGAAGGTTGGGGCACGCGTGTGGTGGTCGCCGGCTGACCGGCATGGCGTGACTTTGCAAATCAACTTTGCTTAAGGGGCGGACCGTGACTATTGTGCGCGCGCGCACTAGTATCGAAGGCCTCAAATGACCGTTTCCCCCGCTGCCGGCGTTCCGCTGCCAGACACCCTTGCCATAGACATAGCACAAGAGGCTGACGCATCCGAGGTGCGGGCGCTGGACCTGTCGATGTTCACCGCTGACGACCTACTGAACCTGATTCTGCAACGGTCAGAGGTGCTGTTTGACATGCCCAGGTCCGGTCGTGTGATCCGCGCCTGGAACGACGGCGACAACGGGCCAATCCGCGATTGCGTCGAACGCTATGGCGACGTCATCGCCCGGCGTGCCGCCGGGGTGATCCATGCCGAGTATCGCAGTCTTGCACCGGTTCTTCTGGCCCACCCGCCAAAGCGCATCGCCGATATTGGCTGTGGCTATGCACTTTTTGACCTGTTCGTTGCCCGCGACACCAAGGCTTCGGTGCTTTTGATCGACATCGAACAGAATACGAGACGGCATTTCGGATATGCCGCCGAAGGGGCTGCCTATTCTAACCTGTCGGTCGCGCGCCGCCTGCTGGAAGCCAACGGGATCGCGACCAAGCGCATCGAAACCCTGAACCCGGAACGCGAAGATCTTGCCTCGGCGGTACCGGTTGATCTGGCCGTCAGCTTTCTGTCTTGCGGGTTCCACTATCCCGCCAGCAGTTACGCAGGCTATTTTCGCGACAGGGTGCTGCCGGGTGGGGCAATCATGCTGGACCTGCGCGCCGCAACGGCCAGCGCCCAACTGGCCGAGCTTTCAGACTTGGGGACGGTCGCAGACCTTGCCGCTCCCCCAAAGGCCCGACGGATTCTCTTGCGCAAAGCTGCGGTCGCGTCGCCGGCCAGTCAGGCAAAACGAAAGCTGTCGGACAGCGGAAGTTCGCGCGCGCGCTGACCCGTCAGTGCAAACAGCGCATTGGCCAAAGCCGGGGCGGCGGGCGGGGTTCCCGGCTCGCCGATGCCGCGGATCTTCCCACGGCTTTCCATAACACGGACCTGAATGTCTGGGCATTGATGCAGACGCAGAACCTCGTAGTCCCAGAAGTTTTGCTGCTCTACCCGACCCTCGGCAAAGGTGATCTTGCCGGTGATCGCCGCCGAAAGGCCGTACACCATGGCCCCCGATACCTGCGCCTGAATGTTGCGTGGGTCCAATGCAACACCCACGTCAACAGCCGCCCAGGCGCCGGTTATCCGGATGCCGTCCGGGCTGTCCTCGACCTCAACCACCTCGGCCGTTGGCACGCCGAACGACAGGCAATAGGCCAGCCCCAAGGCGCGACCGGGGCGTGGGGTGCCCCAGCCTGACATCTCTGCCACCGCAGCCAGCACCTTGCGCGATGGTTCATGCGTCATTTGGTTCAAACGGAACGCCAGTGGATCAACACCCGCAAGGTGGGCCAGCTCATCCACCGCACTTTCATGGAAAAAGCCATTGTGCGATGCCCCGACCGACCGCCAGAAGCCCAACGGCACGGTGCGTGGGGCGCGGTGCGTGGTCACGCGGTAATTGGGAAATCCATAGGGCTGTTCCCATGCGCCCTGTGCCAAGGTGCCGTCCGGCCCGGCCAAAGGCACACCAAAGCGGTCGGCAAAGGTTTCCATGATTGACGGCGCACAGATCGCAAGATCAAGGGTTTCGATCACACCATCCTTGACGCTGCCCTTCACCCGTGCGGTGGCCATCGGCCGGAACATGTCATGGGTCATGTCTTCTTCCCGGCTCCATGTCACCAGAACCGGAATGCCGGGCATAGCGGCGGCGACCTTTGCCGCATGGACGGTTGCATCAACCTCTGCCCGACGCCCAAAGCCCCCGCCCATGACCATCGTGTGGATCGTCACCGCATCCTCGGGAAGCCCCGCAGCCAAAGCGGCAAACTTGCGTGCAAAGCCGGGGGCTTGGGTGCCGACCCAGACCTGAAGCGACCCATCTTGCAGCACGGCAGCCGCCTGCATCGGCTCCATCGTCGCATGGGCCAGGTGCGGGACATGGTATTCCGCTTCCCATGTCTGGCCAGCAACTAGAGCGACATCGCCATCGTTGCGGGGCGTTGCATCCACCGTGCCAGCGGCAAAAGACGCGGCAATCTGGTCACGCATGTCGGCGCTGCTGGCCGGATAATCTGCCGCCGCCCAGTCGAACACAACGGCATCTGCGGCCTGTAGCGCGGCCCATGTGGTGTTGGCCACCACGGCCACGCCGCCGCCGATGTCGATCACCCGTTCGACCCCTGGCATGGCAAGTGCGACCGTGGCGTCAAACCCATGCATCGCAGCACCAAGCGCCGGGTTCATCTTGACCGTGGCAAACCGCATGCCCGGCAGACGGATATCGCCGGCAAAGATTGCCGTGCCGGTGGATTTTTCCACCATATCGACGCGCGGCAGGGAAGTGCCCAGAAGTGTCCAGTCCGCACGCGCTTTCAAGGGTGGCACAGCGGGCAAGTCACTGGCCGCCGCATCGACCGCCAGTTCGGTGTAGGGGATGCGTGTGCCGTCAGCGCCGACAACCGCGCCGCCTTCGGTGCGCAGGGTTTGCGCATCGACGCCCAGACGGCGCGCTGCGGCTTGCACCAAGGCCACGCGGGCCACGGCCCCCGCGGCGCGCATTTTCTCATACCCGTCCGGAATGGACGTAGAGCCCCCGGTCAACTGGATCGCCAGAAACTTGGCCGGGATGGCCATCGCGTGACGCGCAGTTTCAGCCAGCCAGCTTTCGTCAGTGGGGGCGAAGGGCACCCCTTCTTCCAGCATGACCTGATTGTAATACGCCTTGGCGGGCGGGCCGTGCAGAACACGAACCTGATCCCATGGCAGGTCAAGTTCTTCAGCCACAAGAGCGGCCAGAGTGGACTGGACACCCTGCCCCATTTCGGCGCGTGGCGTGATGATGGTCACACCCTCGGGATCAATGAGGACATAGGGCGTGATAGCCCCGATCCCGGCCCCGGCAATCGGATTGGCATAGGGTTTACGATAGGCATAGACCCCAAAGGCCACCCCCCCGGCAATCGCGGCCGAGCCGATCAGAAAGGTGCGACGTGCGATGGTTCCCAAACGGCTCATGGCTCACACCTTTCGCAGACGATTTGCGGCATCCTGCACGGCGGCACGGATCCGTGGGTAGGTGCCACAGCGGCACAGGTTACCATCCATCGCGGCGTCGATCTCGGACGGCGACGGGGATGGGTTTTCCGCCAGCAGGCTGACGGCCTGCATGATCTGGCCTGACTGGCAATAGCCACATTGTGCCACCTGATGGTCGATCCATGCCGCCTGCACTGCGTGCAACGCACCCGGTTGACCCAGTCCTTCGATGGTGGTGACCGACGCACCGGCTACATCGCCCAGCGCAGTCTGGCACGATCTGACCGCCACGCCATCCACCAGCACCGTGCAAGCGCCGCACGCCGCCACGCCACAGCCGAATTTGGTCCCGGTCAGGTTCAACCCGTCACGCAGCGCCCAAAGCAGAGGCGTGTCGTTGGGCAGATCAACTGTCGCAATTTCACCGTTAACGGTCAGGGTTATGGGCATACCAAGATCCTTCTGCTGACCTGACAAAATGAGCGCGAAATGTCAGACTGTCAATTGACAGAGTCCGATTTTCTTGCCAGATCGGGTCATGAGCATGGATGTGAAGTCACCCCCAGCCCAAGGGTCAGCCCGTCTGACCGACCGTCAGGACATGATCCTTGACGCAGCCTTTCATGCTTTTGCCACCTACGGCTATCGCCGCACCACGATGGACGATATCGCGCAGGGGGTGGGCCTGTCGCGATCGGCGCTTTATCTGCACTATCACAACAAGGAAGACGTGTTCCGCACCTTGGCTGAACGCTATTTCCGCGATGCCCTGGCTGCGATGGAGTCGGCGCTCATGGCCTCTGGCCAGACTCCGGAACAGGCGTTGATCGCAGCCTTTGTTGCCAAGGACGGCAAGTTCATGGACGTCGTGCTGGGCACACCGCACGGGGCCGAATTGCTGGATGCCGGGATCAGCCTGACCAAAGACCTTGCCGACCGCGCCGAGGCACAAAAGATCGCCCTTTTGGCACAGTGGTTGGCGGCGCTGCCGATGACCGAGGGGATCGGGACGCCCGAGGCAGTGGCACGCACGATCATGATATCCGCCATGGGCCTGAAGTTTCCCGGTCAAACGCTAGACGGCTATCGCGCAGGCCAGCGCCAGCTTGCCCGACTCTTTGCCCGTGCAATCACCCACTGACCCCCGGCGGGGCTAGACCAGTGGGGTGAACCGAAGCGTTACAGACGCCTTCCCGTTCGCAATCGACTTGTCGAGTTGAACATTCATCGCCTTGGCCAAGGTCGCGACGATCGACAGGCCAAGTCCGGCACCGTTAGAATCAACCCCTTTCCGGAATGGCGCATCATCAAAGGCATCGGCATCGGTGGGGTTTACAAAGGTCAGGGACGCATCGGGCTTCAGCCGGATATGCACCGGGCCTGTCCCGTGGTCAGTTGCGTTTTCGAGAAGATTGCGCAGCAGGATGGCAAGGGCATCGACATCCACAGGAACAAGCAGTTGGTCCAGATCGCTGTCATCAAACTGGATCGGCCTGTCCGTATGGCGCCGCGCCTCGTCGATCAACAGTGTCAGCACCTGCACCACGTCGGCTGGACCTGTTCCAAGACCCAGACCCGACTCTGACCTTGACAGTTGCAGCAACCGTTCGACGCGTCGGGCCAAGGCGTCCAGAAGGGGCATCGTGTCCTTCACGTCGGGATCGTGTGAAAGGTCCAGCCGCGCCCGGATTGCGGCAAGCGGCGTGCGCAGTTCATGCGCTGCATTTGCGGCAAACCGACGCTCGGCCTGTCGCAAATCATCAATCCGGCCAATGTAGCTGTTCAGACCCGTCACCAAAGGCTGCAACTCCCGCGGCACGTCACGGGCTGAAATCGGCGACAGGTCGTCGGGACGCCGCGCGATCATGCTGCGCGCCAGGCGTTCCATCGGCGCGAAGGCCTGCGCCAAACCACGCCAAAGACCCCAGATCACAACACCGACCAACGGCAGAACCAGCACCAGAAAAGACGCCGCCGTTTCCAGAATTTCCCTGTGTCGCGCGGCATTGCTGTGTGCCACCTCGATCACCGCGTCCTCGGCGCTGACCCGCAGAATACGCCAGCCTCCAACATCGGAAAATCCATCCTTGGTCAGTGGGGGCCATGGTCCCGCTGGTTCGGCCCTGTTGTCGGCAAGAATGCGCAGGACACGCTGGCCATTGCTGGTTTCCACACCCACCGACCGAGGGATGGCCGATGTGCCTGAGGCATCCAGGAAAAGCACCGTGGTCTCGGCAAGGGCTTGCAGCTCCTCGTCGAACATTTCGTTCATTTCGTAGTCGAGCACCAGCGCCGACAGACCAAGCGTAGCCAGCCAGCCAAGCGCAAGATAGGCCAGCACCCGTCGGGTCAGGCGACGGCGGAGCGACCAATTTTTGGCTGAACCATCAGTCATGGCACCACATACCCCAATCCCCGCCGGGTTTCGATGACGCCAGACCCAAGTTTCTGACGCAGACGCGACACATAAACCTCGACCGCATTGCCCTCGACCGGGGCATCAAAGGCGTAAAGGGTGTCCTCCAGCACAGCTTTGGACAACACCCGGCCGCGCGCACCCAAAAGCGCCTCTAAGACAGCCCATTCCCGCGATGTCAGGCGAACCTCGGTGCCGTCGCGCCAGACCTTTGCCGCGGAACGATCCACTTCCAGCCCATCAATCTGTAGCCGGGTTTCGGGAAGACCCTGCCCGCGCCGGGCATGGGCGCGGATCCTGGCGGACAATTCGCGCAAATCGAAGGGCTTGACCACATAATCGTCCGCCCCCGCATCCAATCCTGCTATCCTGTCGCTGATCTGGTCACGCGCCGTCGCAATAATCACCGGCGTTCTGTTGCCTGAGCGCCGCAGACGCTTCAAAACCTCCAGGCCAGACCCGTCCGGCAGCCCCAGATCCAGAATGACACAAGCATAGTCAGCCACCGAAAGCGCGGTCTGCGCAGTGTCAATATCGCACGCGTGATCCACCGCATGGCCCTCGGCGCGCAAAAAGCGCAGCACGGACAGGGCCAGATCGGCGGTGTCTTCGACAAGCAAAAGGCGCATGTGTCAGCATACCGCTGCCAACAGCGCCCGACGAGCGAAAAATAGTCCGCTGCCGCGCTCTGTAAGGCAGGCGTAAGGTTGGGCGCAGATATGCCTTTGACGTTGGTCACGCCGCTCAGCCAGTATCTGGCTTTTCGGCACGCCTTCGTTAGGACGTCTCGGCGCGCAGAGCGCCCAAGATACAAAGGATCCCCGGTGATCACGCGACCCCATGGGTCATACCAGTGATCGTCGCTACAGGCACAAAATGACACAAGATACGCTTTCCACTTCGCAAAACCATAGTTGGTATCGCCCGGTTCTGACCCACTCCGTACTTAACATCCTGATCGCGACCTATATTCTGGCTGTACTGAACGGCGGTTTCTGGGCACGCCTGATGGCTATTTTTCCGGGTGATTTCGTCAAGCCCGCCATGTTCGCGATCGCCATCTGGGGGCTGACCGTTCTGACGCTGGAACTGCTGGGGCCCGCACGTCTGCAAAAGCCGGCGGCGGCAGCATTGATCCTGATCGCGGCCAGTGCAAGCTACTACGAGAGGGCCTTTGGGGTGCTGATCGACCGCGAGATGGTGCGGAATGTGTTTGAAACGACGGTAACCGAATCCAAGCATCTGATCACTTGGACTGCTGTGTGGCAAATCGGATTGGCGGGCCTGTTGCCTGCCCTGCTGGTGTTCTGGCCGCGCGTGCGTAGGGTCAAACCCTTGCATCAACTGTGGCGTTGGCCCCTTGGCGTTGGACTGTCTTTTGCCGTGCTGGCGGGGGGACTGTTTTCAGACTTCAAATCCTATTCAGCCGTGATCCGGGAACACCATGATCTGTTGGGATCGTATCAACCCGGCGCCACGGTTACGGCAACCGTGAAATATGTTCGCGAACAATGGAAAACGGCCGATCCGATTGCACGGACCGTGGGAGGCGACGCGGCCCCCGGCCCCCTGCTGGCGACCGCCGAAAAGCCGGTGTTGCTGGTGATTTTCGCGGGCGAAACCCTGCGAGCAAAGAACTTCGGACTGAATGGCTACGAGCGTGACACCACGCCCGGTCTGCGTGAGCGCGGTGTGATCAATTTCACAGATGCTACAGCTTGCGGCACCTCGACCGCTGTTTCGCTGCCCTGCATGTTCTCGCCCGTGGCGCAGGCCAACTATTCGCGCACCGCATTTTTGGAAAACGAAAACTTGCTGGATGTGTTGGCACGAGTCGGAATGACCACAGCGTGGTATGACAACAACACCGGCGACCAGCGCATCGCCGCGCGCACCGGATGGGAAAGGGTGGACAAGGCACTTGATCCCGAAGCCTGTGCTGTAGAATGCACCGATGTGGTCTTTCTGCCGCTCATCGAACAGACGATGGCCAGCATGGACAAGAACACAGTTCTTGTTCTTCATATGATCGGCAACCATGGCCCGGCATATTATCTGCGCTATGCGCAAGAGCGGGCGACCTTCCAACCAACCTGCAATACGTCGCAGTTTTCCGACTGCACGATCCCCGAAATCGTAAACGCCTATGACAACGCAACGTTGGAAACTGATTATGTGCTGTCACGCACCATCGACATGATGGCGGCCTCAGACCGGGTGCTGCCGGCAATGGTCTTTTTGTCGGACCATGGCGAATCTCTAGGCGAAGACGGGCTTTATCTACACGCCGCACCCCGGTTCATGGCACCAGAAGTACAGACCAAAGTGCCCTTCGTGATGTGGCTTGGTGACTCGTTCCGCACGGCAATGAATCTCGATACGGACTGCCTGCTTGGCTTGTCGGATATGCCCGTCAGCCATGACAACCTGTTCCATACGGTTCTTGGGCTGCTCGATATCTCGACAAATGCACGCGATCCTGCGCTTGATCTGACAGAGGAATGTCGGATCAAAAGGGGTGCGTGATGGCAGATATGCCCAGCCGGAACACACAACAAAGCGTGACACCGCCGCGCAAGGGACTGTGGCATGTGGTTGATGCTGCGACCTATTCGTTAGCTGGATTTCGCCGGTTGATGGCGGAAACCGCAGCTCGGCAGGAACTGGCCGGCGGGGTCGTGGGTGTCGCTCTGCTGGTCTGGGCGCAAGCCTCCGCCGGGCAATGGCTGGGCTTCCTAGTGCTGTTTTGCGCCCTTGTCGCGGTCGAGGCGCTGAACACCGCTATCGAGGTTTTGACCGATCACATCTCTCCTGGATGGTCAGAGACGGCCAAGCATGCGAAGGACCTTGGTTCATTGGCCGTGGGTCTGATGCTGGTGGCCAATCTTGCCTATGTCGGTATGATCGTGGTGCCGTTTCTGACCGGATCACCCGGGCTGCTGTGACCCAACGCAACCGGCGGCCTTGGCCTTGTTGGCATCGGCAGGAATGAGCCAGTCCCCAACGCTTGAGCAGCTCTTCGGGTGATCCGCGCCGGGTGGCCTGCTGCCGGTTTTGTGGACACGAAGATAAGATCGTGACCACGGAAACGGATATCGGACATGGTAAGACGGAAGTTCACGAAGGAGTTCAAGTTTGAGGCTGTGAGGCTGGTGACTGAGCGGGGCGTTG
>JBKBOF010000023.1:13559-27085 GCA_046294955.1 Paracoccaceae bacterium | reverse complement strand
GCCATCCGCCCGGCAAGGTGCTGTGCCACCGCGAGTTCCTTTGCATCACCCGGTCGCACCAGAAGGATTGCGTGAAAATTGCCATCGCCGACGTGCCCGAGGATCGGGCCGGGAATCGGGGAGGCTGCAATGTCGGCCCGCGTTTCGGCGACCGCCTCGGCCAAGGCTGATATCGGCACGCAGACATCCGTCACAATCGCCGTGCATCCCGGGCGACTGGCCAGAATGGCGGGATAAGCATTGTGGCGCATCTTCCACAACCGGGCGCGGTCCTCTTGCGCCTTGGCCCAGACAAACCCGTCCGAGCCAAAATCACGCGCAATCTCGCCAAAGCGTTCGGCCTGTTCGGCGACTCCGGTTGGGCTGCCGTGAAATTCGACAAGAAGTTGCGGTGCCATCGGCAAGGATTGCCCCGTTGCGGCGGCACAGGCGGCCACTGTATCGACATCCAGAAATTCGATCCGCGCCATCGGGATGCCCATCTGGATCGTGGCAATCACGCAATCCACCGCATGCGCGATGTCGGGAAAGGTGCAGATCGCCGCAGACACGGCCTCGGGCTGGCCCTGAAGGCGCAAGGTCAGTTCGGTCACAAGTCCCAGCGTGCCTTCGGAGCCGACCATCAGCGCGGTCAGGTCATACCCCGACGATGACTTCGGTGCGGCAGATCCGGTGCGGATCACTTGCCCGCCCGCCAGAACCACCTCCATCCCGAGAACGTTGTGGCGCATGGTGCCATAACGCACCGCAGTGGTGCCGCTGGCCCGCGTCATGGCCATGCCGCCAAGACTCGCGTTCGCCCCCGGATCGACCGGAAAGAACAAACCCGTGGCCCGCAATTCAGTGTTCAGCACCTCGCGGGTGAGGCCGGGTTGGACGACGGCGATCATGTCTTCGGGGTGGACCGACAGAACCGCGTCCATGCGGGAAAAATCCACCGTGATCCCACCAAACGGGGCCAGAGCATGGCCCTCAAGCGATGTGCCCGCGCCCCAGCCTGTCATGGGTACACGGTGCCGCGTGCAGATTTCAGCGATACGCGCGACTTCATCAGTCTTTTCGGGATAGGCAACAGCATCCGGGCTGCGACAGTGCACATGGCTTTCAGAGTGCGCGTGGTGGTCGAGAATTGCCTTGGCGCGAGACAGCCTGTCCCCCAGAAATGCAAGCTCGGGCAAAGCGGTGTCAAAACTCATGGCGTCCTCCGGTCAGGGCGCAGATTAGGGGGCGACGACGGCGCCCGCAACTGTCCCCAATGCGGAGGCAAGGTCGCCATAGCCGGTAAAGCGCCGCTCATAGGCAAGGTTCAGCCGCTGGGCGCAGTCTTCTGCCTTGGCGTCCAGCGCCGGATCGTTGGTTTGGGCCTGATAGACCAGCTTGGTGTAATTGCCAAAATACATATCCCGCAATTCGGGGTGCCGATCCAGACCCATCGGGCGCCAGACAAAGGCATCAAACTGGCGCACCAGAAAATCCGTCAGGTAAAAAGCGGTGAATTCGGTGTCGGCCTTGGCGGCAAAATCCGCGTTGCCCTGAAAAAAGCTATAGCAATGCGGACCTTCTACCATGCCGACGCCCAATTTGGCACATTTGGCCTGCAACAGCCCGCCGGTGCCGCAATCGGCATAGACAACGAACACCGCGTCATAGCCGTCGCGATGCAAGGATACGGCCTGTTCAACGGCGGCCGTAATTCGGTCTGGCCACAGATGCAGATTGGCTGGCAGGCAATGCAGATCCAGATGCGCCCACCCATTCATCCGTTTCAATGCAAGGATTTCGTGGGCAAGGGCCCCGCAGGCGATCAAAAGGATGCGTCCCGTGCCTTCGGGCGTCAGTCCGTCCGTTGTCAGCGTTGCATCATCCGGCGTCAGCGCCACTGACGCAGGCCAAGCATCAGGCTGGCCGCCAAGGCCACCAATGCAACGGCCAGCAACGGGATCTGCGCCCAGAACATCAAGGCCAGCGTTGCACCCGCTGCGGCAATCACAAAGGCGAGCATCGCCAGAAACAGGGGAAGGGGCATCAAGTTCTCCTTTTCCTGACATCTATGTGGTCCTTTGTGACAAAGAAACCAAGCCCTATCCCCAAAAAAGCCCCGGCAAGCAGAGGTGCCGGGTTTTTTGGACGTGGCCCCAGGATCAGGCGTTGATCTGATTGTGCTTGCGTGCAACCCAAGCCTTCGCAGTTTCCACGGCGACGGCCGCATCGCGGCAATAGGCGTCAGCGCCAATGGCGCGCCCGAATTCTTCGTTCAACGGCGCACCGCCCACCAGGATGATGTAGTCATCACGAAGACCCTTTTCCTTCATCGTGTCGATCACGACCTTCATATAGGGCATCGTGGTGGTCAGCAGGGCCGACATGCCAAGGATATCAGGCTTTTCGGCCTCAAGCGCGTCAAGATACTTTTCGACCGAGTTGTTGATGCCCAGATCCAGCACCTCGAAGCCGGCACCTTCCATCATCATCGCGACAAGGTTCTTGCCGATGTCGTGAATGTCGCCCTTGACCGTGCCGATCACCATCTTGCCCATACGCGGCGCGCCGGTTTCCACCAGCAAAGGCTTTAGGATGAACATCCCCGACTTCATCGCGTTCGCCGACAAAAGCACCTCTGGCACGAACAGGATGCCATCGCGGAAGTCGTTCCCGACAATCGTCATGCCCGCAACAAGCGCCTTGGTCAGAACGTCATAGGGTGTCCAACCGCGCCCGATCAGGATGTTGACACCATCCTCGATCTCTTCCTTCAGGCCGTCATACAGGTCGTCGTGCATTTGCAGCACAAGTTCGTCATCCGAAAGATCAGCGAGGATGATTTCGTCTTCAGCCATGGGGTGCACTCCTGCGGCGATGCGTCTTGCAGCTTGCATGGGGCCAAATCGTCCCCGCAACTTTCCAGATTACGACATGCCCGGAATGAAAGCCGACAGCAAGACGGTGTGGCGCGATGGGACTTGAAAATAGTTCATGATATGTTCACAGTTCGCCTCATGTCGAAGGCAGATCCCACACTGTTGCCCGGCACGCGCACCCGTGCGCGCGGGGCTGCGTCGAACGCCGTCGGGCGGTTTGAACCACGGCTGCGCGAACGGGTCGATGACGGCTGGGATATCGCCGAAGATGACCGTCTGTTGCGTACCGAGATCCGGCTGGAACGGCCACGGTCTGCGCTGACCTACAACCGGTCGCCCGACCTTCCGTTCGATCGCAGCATCAACCCCTATCGTGGCTGTGAGCATGGCTGCATTTATTGTTTTGCGCGGCCCAGTCACGCCTATCTCAATCTGTCTCCGGGATTGGATTTTGAAACCAAACTCATCGCCAGACCGGGCATTGCCGAGGTTCTGGCCAGCGAATTGCACGCTAAGTCGTATCTTGTCGCGACGGTGGCATTGGGAACCAACACAGACCCTTATCAGCCATGCGATTTGGATCACCAGCTTATGCGGCAACTCGTTGGCGTGCTGTCGGATTTCAACCATCCGACGGCTATCACCACCAAAGGCACCCTGATCGAGCGTGATATCGACCTTCTGGCCCCGATGGCGGCGCGCGGGCTGCTGCGTGTCGGGATTTCTGTCACCACCTTGGATGCCGGATTATCGCGCAGGTTAGAACCCCGCGCGCCTGCGCCTGCGCGGCGGCTGGCGATGATCCGGCGACTTGCGGACGCGGGTATCCCGGTGCGTGCCATGCTGGCCCCGGTGATCCCCGGATTGACCGATCATGAGGTCGAGCCGATTTTGCAATCGGTCCACGATGCAGGCGCGCAAGCCGCCAGCTGGATTGCGCTGCGGCTGCCAATGGAGGTGTCACCGCTGTTTCAGGCTTGGTTGGCGCAGCATGTTCCCGATCGCGCAGCCAAGGTGATGGCGCGGGTGCGTGAGATGCACGGCGGCAAGGATTACGACGCGCAGTGGGGCCGCCGCATGCGGGGGGAAGGGATCTGGGCCGATCTCATCGCCCAGCGGTTCGACAAGGCAACCTCGCGGCTGGGTCTGGCGCAACGGATGCCGCCGCTGCGCACAGATCTGTTTTGTCCGCCACCACGGCAGGGCGATCAGCTGGCGCTGTTTTAACCCCGACGCCCGCGCCGTTCGCGCTTTGGCTCGTTCGAGGTGTCGCCCGTGCCGTCCGACGCTGACGAAAAGCCGCCAAGCTTGGCCGAAATGTCTTCCAGCGTCGGGCGTGGGCCTTTGGGCGTGGTTTCCAGCGCCTTGCGCATGGCTTTCAGATGCTCTGGCATGGTGCCGCAGCAACCGCCAATGATGCGCACGCCTGCATCGCGGGCCAGCACGGCGTATTGCCCCATCAACTCGGGCGTGCCGTCATAGTGGATGTGGCCGTCGTGATACTTTGGAATCCCGGCGTTGCCCTTGGCGATGATCGGGCGTTCGGTTCCGGTCGAGATGAACCCCAGAATGGTCCTCATCAGGTCGGACGCGCCCACGCCGCAGTTTGCACCAAAGGCGAGCGGTGGATTGGGCAACTTTTCCACCATATCCGCCATAGCAGCGGAAGTGGTGCCCATCATTGTGCGACCTGCGGTGTCAAAACTCATGGTGCCGCACCATGGCATCCCTGCCAAGGCAGCAGCCTCGGCAGCAGCCTTAAATTCTTCTGGGGCGCTTATGGTTTCAACCCAAAGCACGTCCGCCCCGCCCGCCTTAAGCCCTTCGGCCTGTTCGTGGAACATTTCGACCGCCAAAGCATGGGTCAATGTCCCCATCGGTTCGAAAATCTCGCCCGTGGGGCCGACCGACCCGGCGACAACAACGGTTCGACCCGAGGCTTCGGCAATCTCGCGCCCGAGGGCCGCACCGATGCGGTTCAATTCATGCACGCGGCCTTGCGCCTGGTGTAGTTTCAACCGGCTGGCATTGCCGCCGAAGGTGTTGGTCAGAAAGATGTCAGACCCTGCCTCGACCGCGTCGCGATACAGCTTGCGGATATTGTCCGGCTGATCGACGTTCCAGAATTCCGGCGGCTCGCCCGAGGACAGGCCCATGTTGAACAGGTTGGTCCCGGTCGCGCCATCGGCCATAAGCCAGTCACGGGTGGAAAGCAGTTTCGAGAGGGCATCTTGCGACATCGGGGCCTCGGATTGCAGGGTCAGCCTCGGTATGGGCGAAGCGATGGGCCGAGGCAAACCCATTTGTCGCAGGATCATCATGCGCGGGCCATGTGAACGACAGCGCCGTTCAGCGCTGGCGACCGCCAAAGGCCAGCGCAGACGTCAGTTTTCGGTCATCAATTGCGCTTTGGCAACGGGCAGCATTTCGGCCATCTTGGCGCGGATGTCATCGGCACTGGCGCGGCCTTCAAGATCAGAGGCGACTTTGCGGACCACGTCTTCAATTCCGGCTTCTTCAAAATCAGCCTCTACCACGGTCAGCGCATAGGCGGCAGCGTCGTCGCCGGATTTTCCCAACAGTCCCGCGGCCCAAAGACCGACGAGTTTGTTCCGGCGCGCTTCGGCGCGGAACTGCATTTCGGCATCATGGGCGAACTTGTTCTCAAAGGCGTTTTCGCGGTCGTCAAATGTGGACATGGCCGGTCCCCTTTATTGAAGGATGTTTCTTGTCATATGCCCTTCTCGTCGTTCCGCTGCAAGAGGCGCATGGGAATGGTGCCATGGTGCGCACCAAACTTCTGACTTGGGAATGCGATTGCGTGGGTGGTGACCTGCCCCCCGCAAATCAATTGGATTCTGCGAGTTGGGTCATTGGCGTGCGGCCTCTGGCTTGCGGCGCGGTCGGCCATGACGTATACGCCAGACAAACCCAGCGGGGCGGTGCTTCACCGCCCCTTATCGCATTGGTGGCGGAGAGTTCATGGCACGGCGCAAGAAGGTCTACGAGGGCAAGACGAAGATCCTCTATGACGGTCCGGAACCCGGCACTTTGATCCAATACTTCAAGGATGAGGGCATCTCGACCGAATCCCCCGTGACCAGCGCGGCCAAAGGCACCGAGGGCAAGGGCGTTCTGAACAACCGCTTGTCTGAATTCTTCATGACTGGGCTGAACAGTATCGGGGTGCCGACACATTTCATCAAGCGGCTGAACATGCGCGAACAATTGGTGCGCATGGCCGAGATCCTGCCGCTGGAGGTGGTCGTGCGCAACTTTGCCGCCGGCGAATTGTCGACAAAACTGGGCATTTCGGAAGGCACCGCGCTGCCGCGTCCGATTGTCGAGTACTATTACAAGGATGACCGGCTGGGATCGCCCATGGTGGCCGAGGAACATATCGTCGCCTTCGGCTGGGCCAGCCAGCAGGATCTGGATGACGTGGTGGCCTTGGCCCTGCGGGTGAATGATTTCCTGTCGGGCGTAATGATGGGGGTTGGGGTGCGGCTCGCCGATTTCCGTATCGAGGTCGGGCGGGTCTGGGAAGGCGACTATATGCGCCTGATCGTTGCCGATGAAATCAGCCCTGACAATTGTCGTTTGTGGGATCTGCGCCCGGTGACCGATCGGGGCGATGGCCAGACCGTTGCCGAGCCCGGACCGCTTGTGGACGTCTATACCGAACTTGCACGCCGCCTTGGTGTTTTGCCGACCAACGTCACCCACACAACAAAGCCGACCCTGATCAATTAGCTCAGCCCGATCCAGCGGCGCGAGTCGCTGCGCTTGGTCTTGCCTGCGCGCCCCCTTGCCCCGAAGGGGAGGGGGCGGTAAGGGAGAGGCGAAATCTGGTCAGCCATTGGGGAATTGCCATGAAAGCCCGCGTCACCATCATGCTGAAGAACGGCGTTCTGGATGTGCAGGGCGAGGCGGTGCGTCATGCCCTTGGCACCTTGGGATTTCCTGGTGTCACCGGTGTGCGGCAAGGCAAGGTGATTGAACTGGATCTGGCCGAAGCCGATCCTGCGCGTGCCGAGGCGGACGTGAAAGCCATGTGCGACAAGCTGTTGGCCAATACGGTGATCGAATCCTATCGGATCGAGATCGTCTGACAGCGCGCGGGTCCGGGCGTTGCCCGGGGGGCTGTCTGCCCCCCGAACCCCCCCGAGGATATTTTTGAACAGATGAAGGTCACTTTCGGGCGGTGAGAGACAGGCGGATGCCGTCTTTTGCGCGAACCGTCAGATGTGCGACCGGGATCGGCGGGTCTGCGGCAACGGGGCTGAAGCGAAAGGCCCGGACCAGATGCGCAAGAAGCAGCGGACCTTCAACCATGGCAAAGCCCGCGCCGGGACAGACGCGCGGACCGGCCGAAAATGGCATATAGGCATTGCGGATCGCGGGTTTGGTGTCGTCGCGTGCCCAGCGGTCGGGGTCAAAACCATCAGGATTGTCCCACAGGCGTTCGTGGCGGTGCAGGTGCCATTGTGACAAAACCACTTGCGCCCCCGGTGCGATCTTGCGGCCACGCAGGTCTTCGGGGCAGGTGGTTTCGCGCACCATCATCGGCACCGGTGGATAGAGCCGCAAGGTTTCGCGAAACACGTCGCGGGTGAATTTCAGACCTCCCATGGCTGCAAAGTCCGGCACTTCGGGCAAGGTTGCCGCCTCTGCCGCGACCCTGTTCTGTGCATCGGGGAAAAGCGCCAGCAGATAAAGCGCCCAAGCCAGTGCCGAGGCGCTGGTCTCATGCCCCGCTAAAAAGAAGATCGCGACCTGATCGACCATTTCGGTCGTTCCGAACCGCTCTTTCGTCAGTGGGTCCGCAGTTTGCATGATTTTGGTTGCCAAATCGTCGGGCGCCGTTCCTGCCGCGATTTCGGCTGCGCGATCTTTGGTCATCCGCGTGATAAGGGCGCGGATACGTGAGGCGGATCGAAGCGTTGCGCGGCGATGCAAGCGGGGAAACCAGTGCGGCAAGGGCAGGAAAGCAGCAAGGTTCAAGATCGGTTGCGTGCGCTGATAGGCCCGGAATTCATGGAACACCGCCTGCGCGGTCTGGTGTTCGATCGGAAGGGAAAACAGCGTCCGGAAGATAACGTCGGCGGCCGTATGGCTCATCTCTTCTTCGATCTCGACCACGCCTTCGCGCATCCGGACGACAGATGCCTCTGCGGCGGCCCACATGGCTGGAAAGGTGTCACGCAGCCGCCCGCCTTCAAAGGCCGGGTCGATGATGCGGCGCTGGTGTTTCCAGATTTCGCCGTTGGTCACAAACACGGAGTTCCCAAGCAGCGGGATCAGACCTTCGCGAATCCGGTTTGATTTCGGGAAATCATCGGGACGGCCTTTCAGGACAAGATCTATCAGTTGCGGGTCGTTGCACAGATAGCTGCGGAAGAACGGGGTGCGGAACTCGGCCATCCATGCGCGGTAGAGCCGTGCAGGCTGTGCCGACAGGATATCGTGCCGGAACAGCCGAAGATGGCGCAGCAAGGACACACGGTCAGCACGCGGAAGGGGCTTGGGCGGGATCATGTCGTGTCAGTGTAGCGGTTGACTGGGTGTTCAATGCGGCTTTTTGACGGAGCGCGTCCACGGTACCGATCTGCCAGAGGCACAGGACCAGCCGTGATCTGGAAATAGTCGTAATCGCCGGGCCGGTCGAAGGCGCAAAGATATTGGAAGTGCAACCGAAAGAACCGCCAGCGCAGGGCTTTCCAGCGGGCAGGCGACAGGGTTTGGGTGAACGCCGCCGAGATAACGAGGGGCCATTTTTTATCCGCCGGGGCCACGCCTGTCACCGATACAGGATCGCAAAGCGCAAAGGCGCAACCGTCGCCGGGGGCTGTCACATCGACCCAAGTCACCTCGGGCCGCGCTGAAAGGTAGTGCAGGTCCGCCCGCAGCCGTTGCGCCTTTGGCAGGAAAGACACCATCGGCACCACCTGACCCAGTGATAGGAAAGACAATGCCGCGTGGTTTGCCGGAAGGCCCCTGCGGATCAGATCCGCCAAGATCGACACTGCAAGATGCGCGCCGGATGAATGGCCGACCACCAGCACCTCGTCGAAGCCTTCGGTCAGGGCTTGGTCGATGGATTTGCCAAATTCGCGCATCCGTGCCTCCAGTTCGGGCGGTATTACGCCATTTGACTGCGCCGAATATGCATAATCATGCATCAGGTAATAGGCGAAAAACCGGCCATCCTTAGCCTTGAACCATCGCAAGACCACAATTATCGTCAGCGTGCCAATGACCAGACCGCCAGAATCTGTCATGTGAACAGGCAAGCCGGGGTGCAACGTTTCTGCCCAGCCGGTCAATGCTGCAAATCCACCAGCAGTCACCAGCCCAAGCCCGACGGCCAGCGCCAACTGCGCCAGCAGCACAAAAATCGGATACAAGGCTGCAATCATCGGTCCTTTGCGCAGGCGCATCAGCCGGAACAGCGCCCCAGATCCGATGTAGGCCCAAGCGGTGCGGAAAAGCTGCAGATAGGTGGCAAAGATCCCCTGCGACATCGAGGATTTGACGATATCGGACCAGACCAGCACATCGACATCTGTGTCGCAAACCTCACCCGCGACTAGTCCCGTCACATGCCAGCCGTAGGCGCCATTGGTCTTTTTAGGCTTCAAACCAATCTGATAGCCTGAAATCTTTGACTGATCCGCACCTTCCTTGCGGTAGAGCTCGCGGTATCGGCGGGGGTGGATCGGATCATATCCCGGAATGTAGAACACCCTTCGACGGAAGGGATTTCCGCCCTGCAACGTCTTGGAAGTCTTGATTGCGTCCATCTGGGTGATCTGCCACCTTTGTCGCCTGACAGACTAGGCGGTATTCTGGGCAGAAATAAGGGAGAAACGTCAGCCCAGCAGCGGGATGCCAAAGCGATCAAAGGTTTCCAGCAGCCACCAGCTGAAATTGGTGAAGGCCCCGGTCAGCAAGGCAAATCCCACGATGATCAGCAAAACGCCCATCACCCGTTCGATGGTTTTCATATGGGGTTTAAGCCGCTGCATCAGTCCAAGCGAGCGTTCGACGAACAGTGCGGCCAGCAGGAAGGGCAGGCCAAGCCCGAGTGCATAGATCCCCAACAGCAACGTGCCGCGCTGCACCGAACCTTCTTGTGCAGCCAGCGACAGAATGGCCCCCAGTTGCGGGCCGATGCAAGGCGTCCAGCCAAAGGCAAAGGCAAGGCCCAGAACATAGGCGCCAAAGGCCGATCCGCCCCGGTCACCCGCATCCATCCGCGCCTCACGGTCCAACAGGGAAATGCGGAATATGCCCAAAAAATGCAGACCGAAGATCAGGACGACCGCACCTGAAATCTGCGAGAAAAGCACTTGATTTTGCAGGAAAAACGCACCAAATGCCGAGGCGGTGAAGCCAAGCAGCAAAAACACCGTGGACAGGCCCATGACAAAGAACAGCGCAGGCACGATAACCCGACGGCGGGCGGTTGCGTCGTCGCGCATCTCGCCCATCGAAATGCCGCCCATATAGGCCAGATAAGGCGGCACGATGGGCAAAACGCAGGGCGACAGAAATGACAGGACCCCCGCCATCATCGCAATCAGCATGGCGGGCAGCAGCCCCGCGTCGATCAGGTCAATTCCGAACATCTCTGTCCCCTTTGGGCAAGTGATAGCTTGGACGATGGTCCGCGTCACGGGGGCGGCGTGTCACATCGACGTGGTTCGTTGAAACATCGCCAAGGCAAAGGGCGGCAGGTTTCCCTGCCGCCCTATTGACCGACCGCGGATCAGCGGCCCAAAGACCACCAACCCTTGCGTTTTGGCTTGGCCAAGCCATCCTCAGCCGTGGCATTGGCCTGATCGGGGTCAGGCGCAAGACCGGGCGCGTTGGTGTCGTCAGCGCCAGGATCAGGCTGCAGGGGGGGCAAGTCCGCCACAGCCTGAACCAAAGGTTCTGCCACCGGTGCGGGTGGGGTTGGCTCTGGCACAGGTTCGACGTTCGGTGCCGCCACTTCGGGCACAGGTTCCGTTGCCTTTGGCTTGCGGCTCCGGCTGCGTGCCGTTTTTTTCGGCGCCTCTGCTGCGGCTTCTGGCGTGGCCTCTTGTGCTGCCTCTGCCGCCGAATCGGCCACCGCTTCGATGGCTTTGGCCTTGCTGGTCCGGCTGCGGCTGCGCGTGGCGCGCTTGGGCTTTTCATCGGTCGTTGGCGCGGCAATGGTCACGCTGTCCGAAGCCACTTCGGCGACGGGTTCGACCTCAAGCGATGCGCCTTGCACCGCAGTCTCGACGATAACGGACTCGCTGTCGTCCTCACCTTCGTCGTGATCGCCATCCTCTGCCGATCCGTTGGCATCGTCTCCGGTTCCGTTCGGGCCAGCGCCCTTGCGCCGACGGCGGCGGCGACGCTTTTTCTTGGTGCCATTGCCATTGCTATCGCTTTCGCGTCCTTCAGGCTTGGCAGCGGCTTTGACGTCGGCTTCGTCCTCGGCCGTGGCGTCAACTTCGTCTTCGATGTCGTCGTCGATCGGCAGATCTTCGTCGTCTTCCTCGGCCACCGGGGCGCCCATCAGGCTGGAGTTGCCCGAAATCACCGACCCCGGTTCCGGCACCACACGCAGCGCGGTCTTGAATTTTTCGATGGTATAATCAGGGCTGATCATGGCCGGATCGCCTTCAAGCCGCACCGACATGCCATAACGTGCTTCGATCAGCGCGATGTGTTCGCGCTTCTGGTTGATCAGATAGTTGATGATCCCAACCGGCGCTTTCAGCAGCACTTCCTTGCTGCGCTTGCGCGTGCCTTCTTCTTCCAGCGCACGCAACACCTGCAACGCCATGCTGTCATCACTGCGGATCAAGCCGGTGCCATGGCAATGGGGGCAGGGCTGGGTCGTCGATTCGAGCATGCCGGGGCGCAGGCGTTGACGGCTCATTTCCATCAGGCCAAAGCCCGAGATCCTGCCAACCTGAATCCGTGCACGGTCAGTTTTCAGCTTGTCTTTCAGCTTTTTCTCGACCGCCGCGTTGTTGCGCCGCTCTTCCATGTCGATGAAGTCGATCACGATCAGACCAGCCAGGTCGCGCAAACGCAATTGGCGGGCAATCTCTTCGGCGGCTTCAAGGTTGGTCTTGGTTGCAGTATCCTCGATCGAGCCTTCCTTGGTCGCGCGGCCCGAGTTCACGTCGATGGCAACCAATGCCTCGGTGATGCCAATCACGATGTAGCCACCCGACTTCAACTGCACGGTCGGGTTGAACATGCCGCCCAGATAGCCCTCGACCTGATAGCGCGCGAACAGCGGCGTCGGATCGGTATAGGCCTGCACCGCCTTGGCATGGCTGGGCATGATCATCTTCATGAAATCCTTGGCGGTGCGGTAGCCTTCGGCCCCTTCCACCAGAACCTCGTCGATCTCGCGGTTGTAGAGGTCGCGGATCGAACGTTTGATCAGGTTGCCTTCCTCATAGATCGGGGCTGGAGCAATGGACTTCAGCGTCAGCTCGCGGATCTGTTCCCATAGGCGCATCAGATATTCATAGTCGCGCTTGATTTCCGCCTTGGTGCGCTTGGCCCCGGCAGTACGGATGATCAGGCCAGCACCTTCCGGCACCTCGATCTCGCCTGCGATTTCCTTCAGTTTCTTGCGGTCGGCAGCATTGGTTATCTTGCGGCTGATGCCGCCACCGCGTGCGGTGTTCGGCATCAAGACGCAATAGCGACCTGCCAATGACAGGTAGGTGGTAAGTGCAGCACCTTTGTTGCCGCGCTCTTCCTTGACCACCTGAACCAGAAGGATCTGGCGAACCTTGACCACTTCCTGGATCTTGTATTTGCGCGGCCTTGGCTTGCGCGGCTGGCTGATCTCTTCGGCCACGTCCTCTTCGGCGATGGACTCGATCTCGTCATCGGTATCGCTGGCGTGGTCCATCGCACGGTAGGGCGTGTCGCTGTCCCCGTTGCCAGTATCAGCCCCGTGGCCGTCGGCGTGACCATCAGCGTGCCCGTCGTGATCTTGCACGGTCGGTTCTGCCGGAGCGACCAGATTGTCGCTTTCCGTGTCGTCATCCAGATCGACCACATCCATGCCGGCAGGACCAGAGGACACGGGATCCCGCGGTCGCGCCGCTTCGGACGCCGGTTTAGGGCGCGGCGCGCGACGGCGCGAGCGATGGTTTTCTTCTTCTTCTTCCGCGCGGGCGTAGGCGCGCTCTTCTTCGAGCAGCGCTTTGCGATCGGCCACCGGGATCTGGTAGTAATCGGGATGGATCTCGGCAAAGGCCAAAAATCCATGACGGTTCCCGCCGTAATCGACAAACGCCGCCTGAAGCGACGGTTCGACCCGCGTTACCTTGGCAAGGTAGATGTTGCCAGCCAACTGGCGCTTGTTGACGGTTTCAAAATCGAATTCCTCGACCTTGTTTCCGTCCACCACCACAACCCGAGTTTCCTCGGCGTGGGTGGCATCAATGAGCATTTTCTTAGCCATATCATTCCATTGCACCTGCATCGCAAAAGGAACCCTGGCGGACCAGAGCTGCCTTCATGCGGGTTGAGGCGTCTTGTTCGGGCGGAGGGGCGCGGAACGCATGACAGCGGGTTGCCCAAAAGGCACCCCACGCCGTCTGTCGTCTGTATCGCGCACGTCATCGCGGTTCACGTCTGAGGGGCGGTAATGCCCCCCAC
>JBKBOF010000023.1:0-13549 GCA_046294955.1 Paracoccaceae bacterium | reverse complement strand
TTCAAAAAGCCCGATAATCCAAAGACTTGCGGGCAATGACAACAGCCTTGCGGCCGATCCGGCTGCCTGTCGCGCGTCGCGTTCCATCGCGTCAGCCATGACGGGCAGAGAATTCCGAGCAACGGGCAACACCCATGCCCGTTAACCCTAGCGGGAAAGCGCGCGGAAGGGCAATGGGCAATTTCGCTGATCCGTTACAATCGGTTCCCTTGGCTCAGGTGTAATCCTGCCGCTGTAGCGCATATTTTGCCATCTTTTCATTCAGCGTGCGGCGCGGGAGGCACAACTCGTCCATCACCGCAACGATGCTGCCCTTGTGCCGCCGCATGGTGTTATCGATCAGCATTTTCTCAAAACTTTCGACGTATTCCTTCAGCGGCTTGCCTTCGGTCGTCATTGCCGGACCAGACGCTTCGTTGTCGGCCATGAGCAGCGATGCAATCGAGCCCGACCCGCGCCGGTTCTGCAACACGGCGCGTTCGGCGATATTGACCAACTGGCGCACGTTGCCAGGCCATGGCGCCTGTAACAGTTGGGCGGCCTCTTGCGCGGTCACTTGCGGCGCGTCGCAGCCGTATTCTTCGGCAAACTGCTCGGACATCCGGGTAAACAATGTCAGAATGTCTTCGCCGCGCGACCGCAACGGCGGGCACAGAATGGTCATGGCACCCAAGCGATAATAAAGATCGGCACGCAGTATGTCTTCCAGCGTCTTGTCCGGTGCATGTTCATTGCAGATGGCGATGATCCGTGTCTCTGGTGGCGTGCCAGAGTCGTTGATCAGAGTCAGCAAGCGCGCCTGCAACGAATGGCTAAGAGCCTCGACATCTTCAAGGCACAGCGTGCCGCCGCGCGCTTCTTCCACCAATGGAATGGCGCCATCTTCGGCGGGACCGAACAGTTTGGCCCCCAACTGGTCCTCGGACCATGCCGAACAGGAAATCGTGACGAACTTTTTCGACGCGCGCGGCCCGACGGCATGCAGTGCATGGGCCACCAAGGTCTTGCCGGTTCCGGTTTCGCCGTCGATCAGCACATGGCTGTCGGCTTGGCCGAGGTCCAGAATATCTTCGCGCAAGCGCTCCATCACCGGGCTGCCGCCGATCAGCTTTTTCATCAGAACCGATCCGTCGGAAAGCTCGCGGCGCAGCGCGCGGCTGTCCAGCGTCATGCGCCGGGCATGGGTTGCCTTCTTGGCAAGTTCGGTCATCCGATCCGGGTTGAACGGCTTTTCCAGAAAGTCATAGGCGCCGACACGCATGGCTTCGACCGCCATTGGCACATCGCCATGGCCAGTGATCATAATGACGGGCAGGCCGGAATCCATGCTCATCAGACGTTTCAAAAACGCCATGCCATCCATGCCCGGCATCTTGATGTCGCTGACGACAACTCCGGCAAAATCTGCCCCGATGCCTTTCAGCGCGTCTTCTGCGCTGGCATAGGTTTCGGTGTCAAAGCCCGACAGGGCCAGCCACTGGCTGATGGATTGACGCATATCGGCTTCGTCATCGACGATGGCCACTTTCATTGCGCGCGACATGAACACCTCATTCCGCTGCTTCCTGTTCTTTCCCTGGCCCTATCAAGGGCAGTTGCATTTCAAACACCGCGCCGCCGCCTTCGGCATTGCGCGCGGTCAGGCGACCGCCAAGATCACCCACAATCCCGCTTGAGATCGCAAGCCCCAAGCCCACGCCTTCGCCGGGTTTCTTGGTCGTGTAAAACGGCTCGAAAAGGTTATCGAGTTCGGCAATGCCGGTCCCGTTATCGCGCACCATCAGGATCGCCGTTTCGCCCTGGCTAAGGATCAGGTCGATCTGCGGGCCCTGACGGTCTTTTGTCGCATCCAGCGCGTTGCGCAGCAGGTTGATGATCACCTGTTCCAGACGGATACGGTCGGCCATGACCATCACAGGTTGACGGGGCAGGGTGCGGGTTATCTTAACCACCCTGGCCTTCAATTGCGGCTCCATCATCGACAGGGCTGAACTCAGCGCCTGCCGCACATCGACCGGCTCGAACGCTTCGCCGCCCTTACGGGCATAGGATTTCAACTGACGGGTGATCGCACCCATGCGTTCGATCAGGTCGTCGATCCGCTGGAACGACGACAGCGCTTCTTCGGGGCGCTTGCGCTGCAACAACAGACGCGCGCCCGCCAGATAGGTTTTCATCGCGGCAAGGGGCTGGTTCAGCTCGTGACTGACGGCGGCCGACATCTCGCCCAAGGCGGCCAGTTTGGACGACTGCGCCAAGGTCAGTTCGGCCACAGCAAGGTCTTTCTGCACCCGTTCCCGTTCGGCAATTTCGCGTTGCAACCGCGCGTTCAGCAACCGCAATTCTGCGGATTCGCGCTGGAAGCTCATGGTTTGCGACCATGCCTTGCGTGACAAAGCATAAAAGGTCAGAGCCAGCAGAATGGCAAAGCCCATGATTTCCAGCGCCAGCACACCGTTGACCCGTTCCCGCACGGAATCGTAGGCGGTGAAGGTCACCATGCGCCAGCCACGGAACGGCACGCGGGCCTCGGTCTTCATCACGGCCTGACCCGCAACATAGGCATCGGGCGAATTTTGCGCCCAGTCGGCGGTGGCCTGAATCGCCCGTCCGAACGCGGTCAGAGGTTCCCGCACCGCCATGGCATCCGACAAGGGCAGTCCGCGCCACCTTGGTTCGGTTGCCAGAATGACCGTGCCTTCACTGTCGGTCACCAGAACCGCATCCTGGAACCCGGCCCAAGCGCGTTCGTATTTCATCAAATCGACCGAGACCGCGATCACACCCACCGGTCGGCCTTCCACAATCACCGATCTGGAATAGGTGAAGTCGAACCCCGCCGAACCCCGCCGGGCGGCGGTGAAGATCGTGTCCTTGGCGCGCAACGCATCTACATAGAACCCTTCGGACCGATATAGCGTGCCCAGAAGGTTGCGGTTTGTCGCCCCCACCACCCGGCCATCCCGGTCCAAAAGCATGATAGACGCCACACCGATTTCGGATTGCACCTTGATCAGGCGTTGCGAGGTCGAGGCAAAGTTGCCTATCCGCAAAGCCTCGGCAAAGGCGGGGTCGGTGGACAACAGCAGCGGCACCACCGACGTCCGCTGCAATTCGGAAATCATGTTGCCGGAATAGAGCGCAAGCCGCAGATCCGCCCGGTTGCGCGTGGTTTCCGAAAATCGTTCTGTCAGCCAACGGTTGGTCACCAGAACCACCGCGACGGCCAGCACCACCATCAGCGCAATCACCAACTTGACGCGCCAGGAAATACCCTGCGCCTCGTCGCCTTGGTCATGCATGTGCTTCGTGTCTGCCATGGGCGTGAGTCTAGGCTCTGCCCGGTGCCGCCTCAAGCCAGGGTCGGTCAGGCAAGCGCCATCCCGCCCATCAGCGATTTGAACATCGCCGCGCCGTCCGTGCCGCCCTGCGCAGGTTCGCTGGCGCGCTCGGGATGCGGCATCAGACCCAGAACACGACGGTTGCCGGACAGCACACCGGCGATATCGGCCATCGATCCGTTGGGGTTCTGCGCATAGGTGAAGGCAATCCTGTCTTCCCCTTGCAGGCGGGCCAGTCCTTCATCGTCAATGGTATAGTTGCCGTCGTGATGTGCGATCGGAATTTCGATCTCTTGTCCGCGACCGTATCCGGCGGTGAAGGCGCTGTCGGTTGTTTCCACCCGTAGCGTCACCCGCTTGCAGGCAAACTTCAGCCCGGCATTGCGCATCAGAACGCCCGGAAGCAGGTTCATCTCGGTCAACACCTGAAAACCGTTGCAGATGCCCAGCACATAACCGCCGCGCGACGCATGCTCCTTGACGGCCGCCGCGATCGGGGATTGTGCAGCTATGGCGCCACAGCGCAGGTAGTCGCCGAAGGAAAAGCCGCCCGGAACCCCGACCACATCCACGCCATGCGGCAGTGCGCTGTCCTTGTGCCAGACCCGTGCCACCTGAAAGCCCGCAAGTTCAAAGGCGCTGGCCAGATCACGGTCGCAGTTCGACCCTGGGAAAGTGACGACAGCGGCTTTCATGGGACTCTCCCTGATGATGCGATGGTTTGGCCATAGCGCAACGCGACCGCCGCTTCCAGTCCGCCGATGCGCTATTGCGTACGATAATGCTTCAAGATGAACACCCGGATCGCAGAAGCCAGCCCTTCGTCGCCCTGTCGGGCTGCGTCGATCCGGGTGGCCAAGGTGTTCACCGTTTCGCCGCGTTCGGCGGCAATCGATCGAAACGCATCCCAAAAGGGCGATTCCAGTGACACGCTTGTGCGGTGTCCGTGCAGAGTCAGGGAATGTTTCACGGGGCGCGAGGTCATGTGCGAAGTGTATCGCCGGATGGAACGCGGGCAAAGCCCTGATCAGGCATAGCGCTGCAGGATCGACCGGATATCCACGCGCGCCTTCAGCATCGTGGCCAGCAGATACAATCCGCCAAACTTCCGGTTCATGAACAAGACATCAGCGGGAGGCACATGCCAAAGGTCACGGTTCAGACCGATCTCCATGCCGATCTTGCGCATCTGATTGGGCAAGGTCGGGTCGCCGAAGTCATGCGCGTCAGCGCGTTGCATCGGGATGATCGCCAATTCCGCCATCCGCATCACACTGCGCTGATCTTCCACCATCATCCCGGCGTCGAAATAGCCGACGCGCATCGCCGCAAGCCGCATGGCCTCCAGATCGCCGGCCAAAGCAGCGCGCAAAAGGTCTTGAAATCCATCGGCGAAATCCTGTGAAAACCCGCGCGTGGCCCCGAAATCCAAAAGCACGATCTGCCGCGCGTCGGGGTCATACCGATAATTGGCAAAATTGGGATCCGTCTGCATCAGGCGGAAGCGGAACAGCTCTTGCATGACCAGATCAAGAAGGTGCGACACCACCTCGTCGCGCAGCGCCTGAGGCGCATCGCGCAGGCTTTCAATCGGCACGCTGTCGATGAACTCCATCGCCAGCACATCCCGACCACTGAGCGGCGCATAAAGACGGGGCACCCGGAACTGCGGCGCATCGGCCAGAAGGCTGACAAACCTGTCCATTTGCGTGCCTTCGCGGATGTAATCCGCTTCCTCGTGCAACTGGCTGCGGGCTTCGTTCATCAGCGGACGGATATCGAGCGTTTTGGGCAAGAGGCCGGACAGACGCAACAGTGCCGCGACGTTGCTTACGTCACTGTCGATGCTGTTGCGCACCCCCGGATATTGCACCTTGATGGCCAGATCATGCCCATCCCTGGTGCGCGCCCTGTGCACCTGGCCGATTGACGCACTGGCAATCGGGCGGACGTTGAATTGTGCAAAGCCGCTGATCCAGCCCTTGCCCCAGGACTTGTCCAGCACGCTGCGCAATTGCTGCGGCGGCATGTGGTCGGCGTCGGCGCGCAGCCGCGACAGGATATCGGTCAATTCCCTTGGCAGGAAATCCCCTGTTTCCATTGACAGAAGTTGCCCCATCTTCATGGCCGCGCCGCGCATCTGTGCAAGCTGCTGGGTTATCTTGCGCGCGTTGTCGGGGGTCAGCAGCAGGTCTTGCATCCGGGGGCGCTGACCGCTGGCCAACTGACGTGCCCCGTCCAACAGCACACGACCGCCAATTCCGGCCGTCAAGCTGCCCATCCTCATCAGGCGCGCCACCCGCCCATCGGGCACCGCGCGACCGGGGCTGGCTTCATCAAGGGGGACGTCGTCGGCCATGCGGCTGCCTTTGCTGCTGTCTGGGGGCAGAGATAGGGCGTGCAATCCCCCCGTCACGCGCGATGCGGCGTCAAAAATCATACCAGACAGCACCAGACCAGGACCACGCAGGCACCGGCGACGTCATTTTCCAGAAGCATAGAATAAAAAAGTGGCAGCCCGTAGGGGAGTCGAACCCCTCTTACCAGGTTGAAAACCTGGTGTCCTAACCGATAGACGAACGGGCCACGCTGTCGGTGGGCGGTGTTTAGTGGCCTTGCCACTGACTCGCAAGAGGAAAAACACGCCTGTCAATCCGATGCAGGGGCGGCGTCTTCCAGTCGCAGTTGGACTTTGGTCCGCCCCCCCCAATGGTTCAGTTCCAGCCGCCCGGCCAAATGAAAGCGGCGGTGGCCGGCGCCGTCAAGTGCGGGGCCCAGCGGGGTATCATAGGCCCCAAAGGCCATCGCCTCGATCTGCGCGCCCATGCCGTCGGAAATCGCAAGCTTCAGGTGCTTTTCGCCAATCCGACGTGGCACCACGGCGACATCGGCAAAGGCAAATCTCGGAGCCGGGGCACCTTGACCAAAAGGACCGGCGGCTTCCATTTGCTCGACAAACCCCGCCGTTGCCGCCGATGGCATCAGAAGACTGTCGATGCGCAGCTCGCGCGGGCCCTCAGACCCGGCACCCTGACGACCAAGCAGGTCTGACAGGCGTGCCATCGCGGCCTCAAGCTTGGGGCGGGCGACGGACAGACCGGCGGCCATCTTGTGACCGCCCCCCTTGATCAGCAGCCCTTCGGCCGCCACGCGATGCACCGCCGCGCCAAGATCCACCCCGGCGACCGACCGGCCCGAACCTTTGCCTTCATCGCCCTCCAGCCCGATCACGATGGCCGGACGGTTGAACGCCTCTTTCAGTCGAGCGGCCACGATACCCACGACACCCGGATGCCAGCCCTCGGCGGCGGCCCAGATCAATGGCGCATCCAGGCCTCGTGCCTCGGCTTGTGCCATCGCCTCTTCGCGCACCCGTTCGGTGATGTCGCGGCGTTCGGTGTTCAACTGGTCCAACCGTGCCGCCATCGCCGCAGCCTCGCGCGGATCATCGGTTGCAAGCAGCCTGGCACCCAGATCGGCCTGACCGATCCGCCCGCCCGCGTTCACCCGCGGCCCCAGCACAAAGCCCAGAGCATAGGGCGTCGGTGCCTGATCCATCCGTGCTGCATCGGCCAATGCCACCAGCCCGACCCGATCCCTGCGCGCCATCACGCGCAATCCCTGCCGCACCAAAGCCCGGTTGACACCGATCAGGGGGGCGACATCGGCAACCGTGGCCAGGGCAACAAGGTCAAGCATGGCCATCAGATCCGGCCCCTGAACATCAGCGGCGCGTAGGCGGCGATTGGCTTCGACCAACATCAAAAACACCACTGATGCCGCGCACAGATGGCCCAGATCGCCGGACTCGTCTTGTCGGTTCGGGTTCACAACAGCCACAGCCGCAGGCAGCGTTTCACCCCCAAGGTGATGGTCCAGCACGATCACATCGCAGCCCGCCGCCGCGATCGGGTCATGGCTCAGCGTGCCGCAGTCAACACAAATGATCAGATCATGTGCGGCCCCCAAGGCCGCCATAGCGGGCACGTTGGGGCCATATCCTTCGTCGATCCGGTCGGGAATATAAAGGGTTGCCTGCCGCCCCATCGCCCGTAGCCAGACGATCAGCAACGCGGCGGATGACCCGCCGTCCACGTCGTAATCGGCAAATATCGCGATTCTCTCACGCGACTTGACCGCCCGCAAGAACCGGATTGCGGCAGTTGCCATGTCACGCAGGCTCAACGGATCGGGCAAAAGGTCGCGCAGGACGGGCGACAGGAAGGCAGCCGCATCCGCCGGGGCCACGCCGCGCCTCACCAGCGTATGACACAGCGCCATCGGCAAACGGGTGTGCTGTGCCATCGCCTCGGCCAGACGGTCTTCTTCCGTTGCCGGACCCACCCAACAGCGACCGAGGACCGATGTTTCGACATTCAAGAATGCGCGCGTCATGCACCGGGTCTGCACCAGACGGCGCGCAGCTTCAACCGAAATTCCAGATACTTGCATTGGGTCTGACCGAAGCCTGAAACGTTGGCACAGGACAGAACGGGCACTGACAAGCAGGGGGCACTGGCAAGCACGGGGCACTGACAAGCACACGGTCCGGCGGGACAGGATGGGCGCAGCCCGACAAATAGGCTGCGCGCCTTTCGTCAGTGTATCGGATTACGATAGGTCATCCGGCGCACAGATCCGGTTTTGGACCGCATCAGGATGGTTTCCGTGGTCAGGTGGGTTGGTTCGCGCTTGATCCCGGCCAGCAGGCTGCCATCGGTCACGCCTGTTGCGGCAAAAATCACATCGCCGCGCACCAGATCATCGCGGGTGTAAACACGATCAAAATTCTCGATCCCCGCCTTTCGGGCGCGGGCGCGTTCGTCATCGTTGCGGAACAGAAGCTTGCCAAAGAACTGACCGCCCATGCATTTCAGGGCCGCCGCCGCCAGCACACCTTCGGGTGCGCCGCCCGATCCCATATACATGTCGATGCCGGTGATATCAGGCTCGGCACAATGCATGACGCCGGCCACATCCCCATCTGTGATCAGCCGGATCGCAGCCCCGGTCGAGCGGATTTCGGCAATAAGGTCTTCGTGCCGGGGGCGTTCCAGCACACAGACGGTGATGTCATTGGTCGAACAGCCCTTGGCAGCGGCCAAGGTGGAGACCCGCTCGGACGGGGTCATCGCAAGTGTCACGAGTCCGGTGCGATGGCCGGGCCCGATTGCCAGCTTTTCCATATAGACATCCGGCGCATGCAAAAGCGTTCCGCGTGGCGCCATGGCGATAACGGTCAGGGCGTTGGGCATGTCCTTTGCGGTCAGCGTGGTGCCTTCCAGCGGGTCGAGGGCAATATCCACCGCCGGGCCGTTGCCGGTGCCGACTTCTTCGCCGATGAAAAGCATCGGTGCCTCGTCGCGCTCGCCTTCGCCGATAACCACGACCCCTTTGATATCCAGCATGTTCAACTGGTTTCGCATCGCGTTGACGGCTGCCTCATCGGCGGCCTTTTCATCGCCGCGGCCGATGAGCCGGGCAGAGGCCAATGCTGCCGCTTCGGAAACACGGGCAAGCCCCAGCGACAAAAGACGGTCTTGAAATTCGGCAACTTGAGTGGGGGCAATGGCCATGATCTATCCCTTGGGGTGTGACATCCCTTGCCCAGTAGCGCTGCGGCGCCAAGGCGGCAAGCGTGATGGCGCTAACGGGCCGGTTGTTGCGGATCGGGTATCCCTGTCCGCACCAACATCTGCAACAACAGACCCACCATCAGGCCATTCAACAGGTGCCACAGGAAATGGGTGCCAAGCGCCAGGGTGGCGCAGATGTCGCGGTCCAGCGAGCGAAACGTCAGCGACAACAAAAACACGGCCGTTGCCGCCAGAACCCAAGGCGCGGCTGGATGGGCTCGCCACCAGGTCAGGCCCGAAAACACGATCAGCGCAAGCAGTGCAGGGGCGTATTGCCCCGATCCGTTCAGTGGGTCGGGGGCAACGGCGCCGGAATCCCCGCCCTCGCCGTTGGCCAGAAACACGATGGTCAGGACCGCGCCAATCAGCACAAAGGCGGCAATGCGCGCCACCTTTGCAACAGACATTCCGCCGATTCGCCGCATGGCGACCAACACAAAGACGGCGACAAAGCTCCAGATCGGCAAGGTGTCAGCCAATTCGGACCATCGGGTGGCAAAGGTGTGAAACAGGAACGACCCGATCCCGATCATCCCGGCCATTCCGATCAGCACCCAGGTCATCACATCCACAGTGCCGCGCCGCCGCGCCGCGACCGCCCCCCACAGGGCGGCGAGCAGAAAGGCCGCGTTGGTCAGGGCGTTGACGGGTTCGGCCCAGAAAGCGGGCGAGGTGCGTTCGCAATAGATATCGACGGCCTGCAACCAGTCCACCAGCCTAGACCTCTTCGATGCGGATCGCCACCGGGGCCCCGATCAGAACACCAGTGGTGTCGAATTTATCCAGCGCAAATGCCACATCCGCCGGCGAAGCCTTATGCGTCACGATCAGAACAGTGGCCTTGTTGTCGGCCTCGTTCGGTTGGTTCAACTGACGCATCTGGTCGATCGAGATGCCTGCCTCGCCCAGTGCTGTGGCGATCTTGGCCAGAGCACCGGGTTTGTCCAGAAGAGTCATGCGCAGGTAATAGGGGGCAGGTGTGGCCGATTTTGCGGCAATGGGTTCGGCCAGCGAGGCGGCGGGGCGGCCAAAGGTCGAAATCCGGGTGCCGCGCGCGATGTCGATCACATCGGCCATCACGGCACTGGCGGTCGGGCCTTCGCCCGCACCTGCGCCACGCATTACGATCTGACCCACGCTATCGCCTTCAAGCACCACCATATTGGTGCCGCCCTGCAACTGGCCCAGCGGGCTTTCGGCGGGTACAAGGCAGGGGGTCATGCGCTGTTCCAAGCCCCGTCCGGTCATCTGCGCCACGCCAAGCAGTTTGATATGATAGCCCATGTCATCGGCCAGATTGATATCGTCGATCGACACATTGCCGATGCCTTCAAGCTCGACCTTGTCAAAGCTGACACGGGTGCCAAAGGCGATGGCGGCCAGAAGGGAAAGCTTATGACCCGCGTCGATGCCACCGACATCAAGGTTGGGATCGGCCTCCAGATAGCCAAGCTGCCGGGCCTCTTCGAACACCGTCTCGTAGGGCAGACCGGCGGCCTGCATCCGGGTCAGGATGTAATTGCAAGTGCCATTCATAACCCCCATCACCCGCCGCATCTGGTTGCCCGCCAAGCCTTCGGTCAGGGTCTTGATCACCGGGATACCACCAGCAACCGCAGCTTCGAACCGGATCACCCGCCCCATCGCTTCGGCTGCCATGGCCAATTCCTGACCATGATGGGCCAGAAGTGCCTTGTTGGCAGTGACGATATCCTTGCTTGCCGCGATTGCGGCTTCGGTTGCCAGCCGAGCCGGACCTTCATGGCCTCCCATCACTTCGACAAATACATCGACGTCGTCACGCCGCGCCAAAGCAACTGGATCGGTTTCCCAAGCGTAGTTCGACAGGTCCGCATCCCGGTTCTTCTGGCGGTCCCGAGCCGAGACGGCCGTGATGACCACCGGGCGACCCGCACGGGCCTCAATTAGATCTGCATGGCGCTGGACGATCTTCACGACGCCGATACCGACCGTGCCCAAACCGGCAAGACCAATTCGCAAGGGGGCAGGCATGGCACAACTCCGTCGTCATTTCCGTTCGCGCTCTTAGCCCGTCCGGTGCTGCAAGGCAACGTGGCGCACGGCACTGTCCTTGGCCGCACGCTGAATTTCGATCCGGTTTATTGCCTGCGCAAACGATCCGCCCGATCGCGCAACTGGCTGGCTCTGGCGCTCACAGGCGCTATGACGCCCGCGGCAGTACCAACAGCATCGGCCTGTGCCAGAATACCGTCCAACGACACCAACACCGGGGGATGAGTGGGAACACCGCGACTGGGGGTGCCCATGTCGGGAAGCGGCGCGCAGCCAGCCGCACTGACTGCAACGACGAACACCGCGACCCGTCGTCCGGTTCGAAACAGGCTTGGTGCAAAGTCCATCGTAACGCATCCATGTGTCACGACACCCAAGGCCGCGCCTGGCCAAGCCTATGCAGCTTGGCCCATCGAGGCAAGGGGCGGCACCCCCGTGACCTGGCCGATGGTGTCAAAAGGTGGACGACCTGCTGTGCCAAACTCCAATGACCGTAGGTTTGGCGTCGCGGCAAGGGCGCATCGCCCCTATACCAGCCATTCTGGCTGGTCTATGGCAAAAGCTATGAACTGCCCGTCCCGGAGTTTTCGATGCCCCAACCTACATCCGAAGCGCCTGCCGTGCTGGCGGAGTTGCGCCCTTCCCCCCCCCGCCGAGTTGTCGGAGTAGCCATTCTGGGCACATTGGGAACAGTTTTGATCTACCTTGCCTTGGCCTATCCGCCCACAGCGGTCGGCTGGATTGTCTTCTTGCTGGCGTTCGGGGCGGCGTCGCTGTGGCTGGCGGTGCGGATGTGGCAATGCACGGCGATTGGGCTGGTGTTGACGTCAGCAACGCTGAGCGACCAAACCGGCAGGGTTCTGGCGCGGGTTGACCAGATCCGCGCCGTGAATCGGGGGGTCTTTGCCTTCAAACCGGCAGGCGGTTTCACCTTGGCGCTTGCCGCATCCGCAGCCGGTGCATGGGCCCCCGGTCTGTGGTGGCGTTTGGGTCGGTCCGTAGGTGTCGGCGGTGTCACCCACCGCCACGAAGCGCGCTACATGGCCGAAGTTCTTGACGCGATGATCAAGGCGCGACCCTAGCCGCAAGCCACCCCTGACATGCAGATCTTGGGCAAAAACCGCGGGCGCGTCACCACGACATACTTCATCACGCCCTCTTCGAACGCGAACTGTGCGGGACTCCACGCCCCCAGAATGGGTTTGAAGTCGATATTGGCCTCGACCACCACCAGGGCGTCGCCGTCGGCCATGACGGGAAGATGGCTTTGAATCGACAGGATCGTTCCGGAGTTCAACTCGGGAATGCCCGGATAGCTGGAGCGTGACCAGATCACTTCATACTCATCGTCGCTCCCATCGTAAAAGACACTGGTGATCCGGGTTTTCACCGGAAGCGACGGACCCATCATGTATTGCATGGTCGAGAACAGGCCATTCACATAGCCTTCGGTCACTTCGTCCTGCTTGCGCGTGATCAGATCTGACACGGTATATGACGCTTTTTGCGACCGGTTCACCACGTCGTACGCGTCGAAATAGGTGAACGTTCCGATGATGCAGAACAAATACAGCGGCAGCATCAGGATCATTTCGGCCGAAGCCAGACCCTCTTCGTTGCGCGCAAACCGACGCAGCGATCCTTTGACCTTTTGCAAAATGGCACCCATCACCATGATCTTACATTCCCATCAAGATGGTTCGTTCACGAAGGCTGCAATCGACGCAATGCCGATCCCGCCCGAGCCGTCCTTGAACAGACGGCGCCCGAACTGCGTGTCCGGAAAAAGAACCGGAAGAATGATGCAGGCGCGCACCAGCATGATTTCGTGTTGCCGGCCCGGTGTGAAGGTGACGGCCGGTTGAATTTCTTCGTCGTTGTTTACGCAAGTGACCGGCGTGTTCGGCATCGCCCACGTCTGCGTCGATACCGCCTGCAATTCGATCATCATCTGGTCTTCGCAATTCCCGATGATACGGGCGCGCGCACAGATGGCTTCCTTCAGCTTCTCCTGTGTCGGGTTTGCCATCTTGCCAAGGCGCAGATCACGCATCGCCACATCAAGGGCGTGGTCGAGCATGACGGCCTTCATCTGGATGATACCCAATTCGGCAGCCCAGAAGAACAAACCCAGATACAGCGGGAAAAACAGGGCGAATTCAATCGACGCGAGACCTTTTTCATCCCGTCTGAAAGATCGCAGTTTGGAGCGCACGAAGGTAATCATTGTGTCAACTTCAACTGGCTGATGTTGGTGGCAATCGACCGGAATGCTGTGCGGATTTCCAGTCCACTGGCATTGAAGAAGTGGGCGGGCGAGCTGGAGCATTGTTCAATCTGGTCTTGCCCGTGTGTCGGTGCCTCGAACGCAATGCCATAGACAATGACATCACGCGCGTGGGCCGCCCCGCAGACCTGCTGCAACTGAGCGTCCATGGTTGTAACCGGGGTCCGGGTACGCATTGCGTTCATCGCGTTATTGAAGGCCGTTGTGCTGTTGCCATTGGGGCGCGCAAAGAACTGACGTACGACATAGGA
>JBKBOF010000022.1:0-29115 GCA_046294955.1 Paracoccaceae bacterium | reverse complement strand
GCCACCCGCTGCCTTTGCTTCGCCTTCCATCACCGGCGCGCCGGACTGGTAGTGCTCCATGATGGCACCCAGAATGGCGGGCTTTATATGCTGCCAATCACTATCGTCCGACTTGGTTACCGTCACGAAATCGGTGCCAAAGAAGACTCCGGTCACGCTGCCCGTTGCATAGATCCGGCTGGCCAAGGGCGACTTCTGCGCAGCTTCGGCTGTCGGAAAATCGGCAGTGCCAATTTCCAGCACAGTTTGTCCGGGCAGGAATTTGAGCGTTGCTGGGTTCGGGGTCGACTCGGTCTGGATGAACATGGGGTATCTCCGACTATTCCACTCGGATATGCGCCTCGGGGTCGTTCAAGTCAACCTTTGCCCCCCTTCGTTTCAGGCTTCGTCCGCACCAAAATAGGCATACATGGCTTCGATTGGGGGCAGATCCCGCAGCAGAGGGTGTTGGAGATCCGAGACTGCGACTGTGCAATAGTCGATTGATGCGGCCCGCGCGCGTTGGAGAGCCAAGCCAGTATCGGTTTTTTCAAAACGGGTCGCAGTTATGAGAGCGGTCATGGCGTTTACCTTTTCTTGCTCTCCTCCCTGCGACAGAGCTAAGCCTTGCTGCGGCGCAGCAACAGGCTAATGCCTGCAACACCGCCCTGCATAAGGCGCATGGGTCAGGTGATGCGCTCAAGCCGCTCTTTTGACATCTCGCCCGGAACAATAGTGATCGGAATGGGCAATGTGCCCGAATTTTTCGACATCTGCGTGACCAGAGGCCCCGGACCGGACTTGTCACTGCCGGCCCCGAGCACAAGGATACCGATCTGCGGATCATCTGTTACCAATTTCAGGATTTCCGTCACCGGATCGCCTTCGCGGATCACCAGATCGGGATTGACCCCCTGTTTGTCGCGCATCCATTTGGCAAAAACCTCGAAATGCGCCTCGATCCTTTCGCGCGCTTCGGCCCGCATCAGGTCGGCCACCCCCATCCAGTGCTGGAATTCTTCGGGTGGGATCACAGACAGTATCGTAACCCCAGCCCCAGTATGCGCTGCACGCAATGCGGCAAAGCGCATTGCATTCAGACATTCCCGACTGTCGTCCAGAACGACAAGAAACTTCCGCATGCAAGATCTCCCCAACCGGGCGTATCATGGCGGATGGTAGTGGTGGCTGGCAAGTCTTACCGCACAATCAGGCGAAACGACGCGCCGCATCCAGCGCAAGTCCCGTGCCAACACTGCCGAACATGTCGCCCGTGGCGATGGGTGTCTGCGGCAGGCAGTGGCTTACCGCATCGCGCAGAACCGGAAGACTGGCGGAACCGCCGGTCATGAACACCGTCCCAATGTCGCGTGGCGCGACTCCGGCCTGACGCAAGACCTCGGCCAGACCCAAGATCAACCGCGACACGGGATGTGCGACGGTGGCCTCAAACCCGGTGCGGGACAAGGGTTTGTCGCGCCCACCGGTGAACGCCGCGATGCGGATCTGGGTCAGACTGTGTTCTGACAGGTCGATTTTCGCGGTTTCGGCGGCCATGGCCAGCGAATGGCCGGTGCGGTGCTCCAGCACTCCGAGCAACCGATCCAGAAGCTCCGGCTTCAGGGCGCGTTGACGCAATTCTCTGATTTCACGCGTGATTTGCGGTGCATACATCGCATTGATCCGGTGCCAACTTGCCAGATCAAGGTAATAGTGCTGCGGCATCGCCGCCTTGCCCCCATGTACCAGACTGCCCAAACCAAGGTCGGGCATGATATGGTCAAGGCTCAGCAGGCGGTCCAGATCGGTGCCGCCAAGGCGCAATCCGTGATTGGCCAGAATGTCGGTGCTGCGGTCTGCTCGCTTTGCCCCGTCTGGCGATACCCGGATCACCGAAAAGTCGGTGGTGCCGCCGCCGATATCCACGATCAGAACCAGTTGTTCGCTTTGAACCCTGCTTTCATAGTCCAGCGCTGCGGCAATCGGTTCGAACTGAAATCCGACATGGGCAAAACCGGCTTCACGCGCAATGCTCGCCAGCACGTCTTGCGCGGCTTGATCCCCCAAGGGGTCGTCATCGACGAAATGCACAGGGCGACCCAGAACCACATGGTCGGTTTCCGGCTGTTCCGCATCAAGCCGGGCGCGCAGGTGGCCAAAGAACTGGCCGATGATCTGGGTGAAGGCGATGGCACGGTTCCCGACCCGGGTTTTTTCATGGATCAGATCAGACCCCAGCGCGCTTTTCAGCCCGCGCATCAGCCGTCCATCATCGCCTTCGACGTATGCGACGATTGCGGCCCGGCCAAACTGCGGCGGTGCGCCGTCGGCGTCCCAGAACACGGCCGATGGGAGGGTGGCGTGGTCGCCTTCCAAGGCAATCAGTTTTGCCCCGGTCCCTGAGGGGATCGAGACGGTGGAATTGGAGGTGCCGAAATCCACCCCGCAAACGCGCGCTTGTGCCATGCAGCCCCCTTGTCGCAAGGCGGCAGGCGATAGGGTGTTTGCTGCGCGCTGTAAAGCCTTAGTCCGCCTCGGCCAGCAATGCATGCCGATCAAACCGTTTGTTGACCATCGTCAGCTTTGGGGTGATCGACAGCAAGCTCGACGCCGCTATGATCCGGGTTGGTCATGTATATCGCCTCGCACGGCCCCAGGATCGGACACCTTGAGGTGCACATGACCGACGCGGGTTCAGCAGTGAATGGTGGCTATCTTGCCTTCCTGCGGGCCAGGCCTTTGACCCGATGAACCTGGCCCATCCCGCAGCGGGCAAACAGCTACCAATGCGGACAGACACTAAAAAAAGGCCCCCGGTCCACGGGGACGGGACCGGGGGCAAAAAGGGCGGGGCTGCGAGGGGGCCGGGGACGGACCCAAGTGGCAGCGGAGAGGGGGACAGGCCCGCCCAACATGGCAAGGCTAGCTCTGTTGGGATTCATTCATGTGACAGCCACCGCTCGAAGTCGATTGCGCATCCAGCGGACCACAAGGGTCTGCATTGTTGCGGCGACCATCAAAGCGATGGACATCAGCGTACCGATCAGGCCGACAATCAGACTGATCGCGACATCGGAAAATCGAACGGTGGCGCGCAGCAGGCGCGACTTGCCCAGAACCTCGGCCCGCCCAACGGTGCGCGGCCCAAGGCTTTCCGCCACATTGGCAAGACGGCGCGCGTCTGTCGCATCATCTATCAATGGCAGCAGATGCAAGGCGGGCACTGGCCCCGCCGCATCGGCTATCCGGCCAAGGTCTGTCAGAGTGCTGGCAATCGGGCGCAAGGCATCACTACGCAGCACGGTGGGCAAATCATCAAGACCGCGCAATTTTGGCAGGTCGGTCCAGCGGATGGCATCTGTCATTGCCACAGTCAGGTTCCGGGTCAGGGTAGGCGAAAGCCTTCCCATGCCGCGCGCAAGGCGGATCGTTGCCGTCCCGGCCTTTACCGTGACCGACGTACCACCCGTCATCATAATCACCCCGGTCGCCCCCAGCCCCAAAACCGACAAGCCAAAGTCCAATTGATCAATCGGCTGGCCAAGCGAGTAGTCCGTCCCGGCCTTGATTACGCCGCGCAGATCCTCGACGGGGGTCAAAAGGATCGGCGCCTTGCAGATCAGCGCAAGCGACAGCGAACAGGTCGAGATATCCCACACACAGCGCAGGCAATCGCCCGTGGTTGCTGCAAAACCCGAATCTTCGGCCCATGCGGCGACGTAGGCTGGAGGCAGACTTTGTCCGCGTTCCAGCGCCACTTCGGCAAGGGCCTTCAGGGCAACCCAGTTGCGGGGATCTTCTGTCAGACGTCGCTCGATCAAGGACGCAAGACGCTCGGGCGTCGCCTCGCGTGCCATCATGCGATCCGTGATCGCCAAGATCTCGGCGGCGCTGCGGTCGATCAACGGGGCGATGGCCGGATTATGGGCCACCTGTCCCGCCGAGCGGACCGTGACCACGACCGACACGCCTAACAGCACAAGCAGCACGATATGCATCAGCTTTTTCATTCCGGACACCCTAGCAAAGCCATCGGCCCGGTCCCAGCCCCATGGCGCTGGCGATCAAAATCCTGATCCGGCAAGAGCTTGGGGCGACGCACTGCCGCCCCAAACGCCTATCTGCGCGACCGGATCATCCCGGTGATATCATAGACCTGATCCAGAATCGGGCGCGCGATGGTTTCGGCCCGGTTTGCGCCCTCACCCAGAATCCGGTCGATTTCGGCCGTATCTTGCATCAGACGGTTCATCTCGTTCGTGATCGGCGACATCACCGACACCGCCAATTCGGCCAGCTTTGGCTTGAACGTGCCGAACTGTGCGCCAGCGTTCTGGGCGACGACCTGCGCTGCGGTCAGACCCGACAAAGCGGCAAAGATATTCACCAGATTGCGCGCCTCGGGGCGGTCTTTCAGTTCTTCCAACTTTTCTGGCAGCGGCAAGGGGTCGGTCTTGGCTTTACGGATCTTGGCGGCAATGGCATCGGCATCATCGGTCAGGTTGATACGACTTTGGTCGCTCGGATCGGATTTCGACATCTTCTTGGTGCCGTCGCGCAAGGACATGACACGGGTGGCAGCGCCTTCGATCACCGGTTCCACGATGGGAAAGAAATCCACGCCGTAGTCATGGTTGAACTTCGCTGCAATGTCGCGCGTCAATTCCAGGTGCTGCTTCTGATCCTCGCCCACTGGCACATGGGTTGCATGATAGGCCATGATATCTGCCGCCATCAGTGCCGGGTAAGCATAAAGGCCCAAAGACGCGGCCTCGGCATTCTTGCCGGCCTTGTCCTTGAATTGGGTCATGCGGTTCATCCAACCCAGACGGGCCACACAATTGAAGATCCACGCCAGTTCTGCATGGGCACTGACCTGGCTTTGGTTGAACAGGATCGACCGCTTGGGATCGATGCCCGCGGCAATGAAGGCGGCTGCGCCCTCGCGGGTTTGCTGGCGCAGCTTGACAGGATCTTGCCAGACGGTGATCGCGTGCATGTCCACCAGACAATAGATCGTCTCGATTCCCTCGTCCTGCTTTTCGACAAAGCGTTTGAGCGCACCAAGGTAATTGCCAAGGGTCAATCCGCCCGAAGGCTGGATGCCCGAGAAAATCCGTGGCGTATAGGCTTGCGGCGTTTGGACCGCCGAAGGCTCTGACATGGTCGTCTCCATCTGGATAAAGCTGCTGCGCTGGCGTAATCCATGGGCAAGGGGGCGTCAATCACGCGCGCCCCATACCGGGAGGCCCGCATGCAAGACCGAAATGCCCCGCCGCTGAACCCTTTGCCGCTTGTGGTCTGGGCCCTGGCTTTGCCGATCATAGCCATGGAACTGGTTCTCAATCTGGCGGATGCAGGGCTTGTGGGCGGGGCGCAGGGTGTGGGCTGGCGCTTGCAGGCGATGGAGCGCTTTGCCTTTTCGCCAGATCTGATGCGCTATTTTCTGGAAACAGGGCAATACCCGCTGAATGGCCTGCATCGGTTGGTCAGCTATCCCTTCGTGCATGGAAATGTCACGCATACGGTGTTTGTTGTGGTGATCCTGCTGGCGCTGGGCAAAATGGTGGGAGAGGTGTTCCGCTGGTGGGCGATGCTGGTGGTGTTTTTTGTTTCTGCGGTTGTGGGTGCTTTGGTTTACACGCTGGTGCTGCCGGGGGTGCGGGCCCCCCTGATCGGCGGTTATCCTGCGGTTTACGGTCTGATTGGTGGATTTACCTTCCTGCTCTGGGTCAATCTGGCAGCGGTCGGGGCGAACAAATACCGTGCCTTCACCCTGATTGGCTTTCTTCTGGGCATCCAGCTTCTGTTCGGGCTGCTGTTCGGCGGTGGATATGAATGGGTGGCCGATCTGTCGGGCTTTGCGACAGGGTTCACGCTGTCTTTCATGGTCAGCCCCGGTGGTTGGTCACGGGTGCTTGAAAAGGTGCGCCAACGATAGCGTGCGGTATCAAGATTTCCGGCGGCTGAAACCGGCCTTGAAATCTGCCAGGCGAAAAGCACCAGTGGCGGTTCCGATCCCGAAATAGCTGACGATCCCGGCCGCGATCAGCAAAGCCAGTCCTGCATAGCGCGCGCCTGGGGTGCCCAGCATGGGGCCAAGTGCTGACATGGCGACAAACAGCACGACACCCATGGCAACGGCGGAAACGACGATACGCCACCCCCTGCTGCGGAAACGGTCGTCAAAATCGGCCTCGGGCCCCATGCCGCGACTGCCGCGCCACAATTGCCATACCATGACCCAGGCCGAAATCGTTGTTGCAAGCGCAGCGGCGATAAAGCCGATCACCGGCATCAGACCAACAGCGATTACGGCGTTCACGATCATGCTGATAACAGCATAGCGAAACGGCCGCCGCGTATCCTCACGCGCAAAATACAGCGGTTGCAGCACTTTCTGGAACACAAAGGCCGGCAGGCCAAGGCCATAGGCCGCCAGTGCCATGGCAGTATTGGCGGTGTCGTCAGCGCCAAAGGCCCCGCGCTGGAACAGCACGGCGCACAGCGGCATGGCGATCACCACAAGCGCCACCGCCGCCGGAAACGTCAGGGCAAGGGCGAACTCTGTGCCGCGGTTGAAACTGGCCCGGCCGCCTTCGGCATCGCCCGCGCGCAACCGGCGGGACAAATCCGGCAGCAAGACCGTGCCGATGGCAATGCCAACCACGCCCAAGGGCAGTTGGTACAGACGGTCGGCGTAAGACAACCAAGCCACCGCGCCTTCGGTAAAGCTGGCCACCTGACGGCCCACCAGAAGGTTGATCTGCACAACCCCACCTGCCAGCACCGCAGGGGCGGCGATGATGAACAGGCGTTTCAACTCGGGTGTCATCTTGGGCCATGTGGGCACCAGCGCAAAGCCGACGCGGGACGCCGACCACCAGGTAAAGGCGAACTGCGCCACACCGGTCACCGGCACGGTCCACGCCAGAGTCAGGCCCATGTCCCAGCCAAAGTATGCGGCCAGCAGCATGGCGCCGATGAACATCAGGTTCATCAGCACCGGGACAAAGGACGCTTCGGTAAAGCGGCCAAAGGCGTTCAACACGCCCGACAGCAGCGCTACAAGGCTGATGAACAGGATGTAGGAAAACCCGATCCGGCCGTATAGAACCGCCAGATCAAAGCGCGCGTCGCCTGCAAAGCCGGACGCCATCGCCCACACCAGCCACGGCATCGCCATCGTGCCCAAAACGGAAAACACGATCAATATGCCCGCAAGCCCGCTGAAGGCATCGCGGGCAAAGCCTTTCGCATCCTCGCCGCCTTCGAGCTTTTTCGCAAACATCGGCACAAAGGCCATGTTGAACGCACCTTCGGCAAAGAAGCGGCGGAACATGTTGGGCAACGAAAAGGCGATCAGGAAGGCCTCGGCCACCGGGCCAGCGCCCAGATAGGCGGCCATCATGATGTCGCGGGCAAATCCGGCACCGCGCGACAGCAGCGTCCAGCCGCCGACCACCATGATCGACCGGATCAGTTTGATCGGTTTCATTGGCTTGCCCGCTCGGTGCCCTCGGTGATGGCCTGGCGCAATTTCTTCTCCAAGGCCTCCTGCTTGGGCTTGGCATGCAGCTTTAGGCCAAACATGTCCTTGACGTAAAAACTATCCACCACCTGTGCGCCGTAGGTCGCAATCACCGCACTGGCGATGTAGATGTTGTTGTTGGCCAGCGTGCGGGTCAGATCATACAAAAGGCCGGGCCGGTCGCGGGTATCAACTTCGATGATGGTATAGATGTCCGACCCTTCGTTGTCGAAGATGATGTGCGTGGGAAAGCGGAATTCGCGTTCACGCTTCTTTACTTTGTCACGGTCTTTCAGGGCATCGCGGGCAACGACTTCGCCTTTCAGGGTCTTGTCGATCATCGTCCGCAGTCGCGGCAGCCGCGCCTCGTCATAGGGTTTACCATCGCCATCCTGCACCCAGAACACAGCCGTCGCATAGCCGTCCTTGGACGTGTAGGTGCGGGCATCCACCACGTTCGCGCCCACAAGCGCCAATGCCCCCGCAAGGCGCGAAAAGATACCTGGATGATCTGCAAGAACAAAGGCCGCGCGCGTGGCATCCCGGTCAGGTTCGGGGTGCAGGTCAATACGGATTTCGTGGTCTTCCAAGCCCCGGAGCAGGCGCGCGAACACGACTTGGGTTTCGGTGGGCAGGCCCTGCCAGTAGGGCGGATAATGGCGGGCGAGTTCTGCCCGGACATCGGCCAGTGGCCAATCCGACAAAGATTCGCGCAGGGCTTTCTTGCCCTCATCTTCGCGCTTGTCCCGGTTGATGTTCTCCAGTCCGTTTTCAAGCGCTTCGGCGGTCTCGGCGTAAAGACGGCGCAGCAACATGGCCTTCCAGTTGTTCCACGTGCCCGGACCCACGCCCCGGATGTCACACACTGTAAGCACGGTCAGCAAATCCAGCCTGCGACGCGTTTTCACCGCCTTGGCAAAATCACGCAATGTCCGCGGATCACCGATATCGCGCTTTTGGGCCATGTCGGACATCAGCAGGTGATAGCGCACCAGCCATTCGACGGTTTCGGTTTCCTCAACGGTCAGGCCCAGCCTTGGGCAGATTCTTCGCGCCATCTGTGCGCCGATGATGGAATGATCTTCGGGTCTGCCCTTGCCGATGTCATGCAGCAGGATCGCGACATAAATGACCTTGCGGTTGACCCCAGCCTGCAAGATGCCCGAGGCAATAGGCAGCTCTTCCACCAGCTCGCCGCGTTCGATCTGTGCCAAGACGCTGATGCATTGGATGATGTGCTCGTCCACCGTGTAGTGGTGATAGACGTTGAACTGCATCATGGCGACGATGGGTTCGAATTCCGGAATGAAGGCCCCCAGAACGCCGAGTTCGTTCATGCGGCGCAACGCCCGTTCGGGATTACCGTGTTTGAGCAGCAGATCATTGAAAATGCGCACCGCCTCGGGATTGTCGCGCATGTCGTCATCGATCCGGTCAAGGTTGGCCGCGATCAGGCGCATCACATTTGGATGCAGCAAATAGCCCGTGCGCAACGCTTCTTCGAACACGCGCAAAAGGTTCAGCTTATCTGCCAGAAATGTGCTGGGGCTGGCTACGTCAATGCGCCCCTGAACAAGGGTAAAGCCGGCTCTGACCTGCTTTTTGCGCTTGAAGATGCCGAACAGACTTGCCTCGGGCTTGGCATGGCGGGCTTCGAGTTCGGTCAGGAAAATCCGGGTCAACTCTCCGACGCGGGTAGCGTGACGGAAATATTCCTGCATGAAAATTTCCACGGCTCGCCTGCCGCCTGCATCCCGATATCCCATGCGCTGTGCCACTTCGACCTGCAGGTCAAAGGTCAGCTGGTCCATGGCTCTGCCTGCGATGTAATGCAGATGGCAGCGCACGGCCCAAAGGAATTCTTCAGCGGTGCGAAAAGTGTCGTATTCTTCGGGCCGGAACAGCCCAATTGCCACCAACTCGCGCGCGGCAGGAACGCGGTGCAGGTATTTGCCGATCCAGTACAACGTCTGTAGATCGCGCAGCCCGCCTTTGCCTTCCTTGACATTAGGCTCCAGCACATAGCGTTGCCCGCCTTGGCGTTTGTGTCGTTCAGCCCGTTCAGCCAGCTTCGCCTCGATGAATTCTGGCCCGGTGTTTCGAAACAACTCTGCCCACAGCTTGTCCCCCAGATCTATCGCCAAAGGTTCATGGCCAGCAATAAAACGGTGTTCCAGCAAGGCCGTGCGGATGGTGATGTCCTCGCGCCCCAACCGCACGCAATCCTTGACGGTCCGGGTCGCATGGCCAACCTTTAGCTTCAGATCCCACAGGATATACAGCATGGACTCGACCACGCTTTCGGCCCAGGGCGTGGTTTTCCAAGGTGTAAGGAACAACAGGTCCACATCCGATGCCGGGGCCATTTCCGCCCGGCCATAGCCACCGACGGCCAAGACGGCAATGCGTTCGGATTCGGTTGGATTCGCAAGGGGGTGAAGGCGGCGGCACGCCACCTCCAACGCAATGCGGACCAGGCCATCGGTCAGATAGGCCTGCCCAAGCACCAAGGCGCGCGCGTCCCGCGGGCGTTGCAAGAAGGCCTGCGCAAGGGCCGCGTTGCCATTTGATCGCGCCGCAATCAGGTGCTGAACAGCAATACCACGCACAGCTCGGCTATCCGGGGCATCGACGGCCTCTGCGTCGATATCGGCAAGGACTGCGTCGGGGTCAATGATCTGTGCCATGGGCACAAGCATGTCAATGGCGGGCACACCCGGACGCGCAGCGGACTCAGTTGAAGCGGCGGCAGGCGCCATCTTTGCGTCCTCAGAACCCGAAGCCGCCGAAGCTGCGTGGTGCAGCATCAATGATCAAAACCTGATTGTTGCGGATCTGGGCAATTGCCAACCCCCGCTCGTTCTGGCCATCAGACCGCAATCTGAAGATCCCGTTGACGCCGACGAATCCGGCCCCTTGGGTCAGGGCTGCTCCGGTCAGGGCATTGGCTTTGCCCTGTTTCAGCAAGGCACCGATGGCGGCAATCCCGTCATAGGCGAGGCCGGAAATCGGGTGCGGGGCTTCGCCAAAAGCGGTCTGATAGCGCGACTGGTATTGTTGATACAGTGCCGGATCGGGAAGGGCGAACCATCCGCCCTGAACTCCCGGCAAAGCAACGGTGGCTTGCGGGATATCCCACCGGGTCAGGCCGATGAACTGGGTGACGGCAGGGCCCATGCCATTGTCGGCCAGAAGCTGGCTGATCAGGGGAAGCGCGCCAGCCGTATCGGCCGTCAAAAACAACGCATCCGCACTGTTTGCCCGCGCGGCCGCCGCAATCCGTGGCGCAGCAGAGACAACACCGTTTTGTGAAAATTCGTAAGATCCAACCGCTACGACCGACCCTCCGGCGCGGGCGACCCCTTGTTCGATCGCGGTTCGGCCCAAGGCCCCTGCGGCGTTCTGGTCATGCACGACCATAATCCGCTTCTTGCCATTGCGTACGGCATAGCTTGCCAAACGGGAGGCGGTGTTCGCGAAGGTCTGGCCGAGGATAAACACATTGCCCCCAGCAATGTCGGGATTGTTCGAGAACGCCAGCACATTCACGCCCTTCGATGCCGCGGCGACACCGGCCGCATTTGCCTCTTGCGCAAAAACGGGGCCAAGAATGACTTTCGCACCTTCGCTGATCGCCTTCAGGGTCATGGCCTGTGCTTGCGCGGGCTGTCCGGCAGTGCTGTACACCCGCAGGTCGATTCGGTTGCCGCCAAGATCTGAAATCGCCAGCCGTGCCGCATTCTGTAGCGACCGGGCCAGCAATTCGTCGCTGGCCTGCCCTGACCCAGAGGGCACCAGTAAGGCCACAGCCACCGGTGCCGACACATCAATCGACGGGCCACCCGCGTTGGGACCGCCAACTGGCTGACATGCGGCAAGCACAAGTGCGGCCAAGGCAAAGGCAACCCGACCCAGCGACTTGCGGGTCTGACGTAAAACAGACAACATGCGAACTTCCTTTTCCCGAACGGCACGTCTGCGGAACTTACGGGGAATGCAACACGAAGTAAACTTGTCAGGACCGCGCGTGATGTCAGCCGAAAGCCCCAACCTTGCCACGCGGTCAGTATCCGGATCCGCGCCGCGCGATATTCCGCCGGGTCTGCATTTGATCGCAACCCCGATCGGGGCTGCACGTGACATCACGTTGCGGGCGTTGGATCTGCTGGCGGGTGCCGATATTCTTGCGGCCGAGGATACACGCAGTTTGCGTCACCTGATGGAAATTCACGGAATCCCCTTGGGGGATCGCCTGCTGGTGTCATATCACGACCATAACGAAGGTCAGGCTCTGCCGCGGCTGATGCGCGCCTTGCAAGATGGCAAATCGGTTGTCTATGCCTCGGAGGCCGGAACCCCCTTGGTGTCCGATCCAGGATTTGGACTGGCACGCGCGGCCATTGCCGAAGGTGTCACGCTTCTGGCTGCCCCCGGCCCGTCTGCGGTTCTGTGTGCTTTGACCGTGTCCGGCTTGCCGTCCGATCGGTTTTTGTTTGCCGGGTTTCCGCCAGCCACCCGTGCCGCTCGGCGCAGTTTCCTGACCGATCTTGCCCAGATACAAGCCACAGTTATTTTGTACGAATCTCCGAAGAGGATTCAGGAAACATTAGCCGACTCGGTGCAATGTTTCGGAGAGGGACGTCAGGCTGCGGTCTGCCGCGAATTGACCAAACGTTTCGAAGAGGTGACGCGCGGCAGTCTTGCAGAGCTGACCAAGACCTACGGGGAACGCGAGGTGAAGGGTGAAATTGTCTTGCTGATTGACCGTGGGGCTCCGGTTCAGGCGACGCAGGACATGGTGGATGCCGCTTTGGATCATGCGATGGACAGCATGTCGGTGAAGGACGCCGCAACAGCCATAGCCGAGGCCTTTGGTCTGGCACGCCGGGATGTGTATCAGCGGGCATTGTCGCGACGGAAATAGAAGGTGAAGACGCAATGAGCGGACGCAGAAGCTACTACGCCGGATTGTCTGCCGAAGATCAGGTGGCGCAATTTTACAATCGCTCGGGGTGGCCTGTCTGCGCGCGACGTTGGCGTGGACCCGGCGGCGAAATCGATTTGATCGCGCGTTCCGGGGATGAGGTTATTTTCATTGAAGTCAAACATGCCCGCACGCACGCTTGGGCGGCCGAGCGGGTGACCCGGCGTCAGATCACCCGCATTTATGCGTCCGCCGAATGTTTCATCGGTCAAGAACCGTTGGGGCTGGAGACACCAGTTCGGTTCGACGTGGCGCTTGTCGATGGGTTTGGCCGGATCGAAGTGATCGAAAACGCTTTCGCGGCCTGACAGGTTTGCATCTTCGACCGGATTGCGCCAAAGCTGGCGCGATCAGGAGGATTGACCATGGCGCTTAAGGTTGCTCTGCAAATGGACCCGATCGGGGCCGTCAACATTGATGCGGACAGCACGTTCCGTATCGCATTGGAAGCGCAAGATCGCGGGCATTCGTTGTTTTACTACTCGCCGGACCGGCTGGCCTTTGTTGAGGGACGGGTGGTGGCGCGCGGCTGGCCGATCGAACTGCGGCGTGAGGTCGGGAATCATGTCAGCTACGGTGCCGAAGCGGAGGTTGACCTTTCGGACTATGACGTCGTGTGGCTTCGTCAGGATCCGCCTTTTGACATGGGTTACATCACGACAACCCATCTGCTCGAGATGATCCATCCTAGGACGCTTGTGGTGAATGACCCGTTCTGGGTGCGCAACAGCCCCGAAAAGTTGCTGGTCCTGAGCTTCCCTGACCTGACGCCGCCCACTGCAATTGCGCGGGACCTTCAGACGATCCGGGCGTTCAAGTCCCGACATGGCGATATCATCCTCAAGCCGCTTTATGGCAATGGCGGCGCAGGCGTTTTCCGGCTGGACCCCAACGACCGCAACCTGGCAAGCCTGCATGAAATGTTCACTGGGATGAACCGGGAACCCTTGATCGTGCAGAAGTTTCTGCCGGCGGTTTCCAAAGGGGATAAGCGGATAATTCTGGTCGATGGCGTGCCGGTCGGTGCGATCAACCGAGTGCCCCAGGCTGGTGAAACCCGCTCGAACATGCATGCTGGCGGACGTCCCGAGAAAATCGGTCTGATAGAGCGCGATCTGGAAATTTGCAGCAGGATCGGCCCGGTTCTAAAGGAAAAGGGGCAAGTTTTCGTCGGAATCGACGTGATTGGTGACTGGTTGACCGAGATCAACGTCACGTCTCCCACTGGAATACAGGAACTGGAGCGGTTCGATGGCACCAATACCGCCCAAAGGATCTGGGAAGTCATTGAGGCGAAGCGCGGCGTTTAGCTTTTGGCGGGAACGGAAAAGCGGTAACTGATGGCTTCGGCGACATGTGGCTGGCGCACATCTGACGAACCATCCAGATCTGCGATGGTACGGGCCACGCGCAAAACGCGGTGATAGCCGCGCGCAGAAAGCCCCATGCGTTCCGCGACACGCGCGATCAGGGCGCGGCCTTCGGCATCCGGTGAGGCCACTTCTTCCAGAAGGCTGCCCTCCATGTCGGCGTTGACCCGGACGCTGGCTGAATTGGCAAAGCGTGTGTCCTGCCGAGCGCGCGCTTTGGCGACGCGGCTGGCGACGGTTGCAGACGTTTCTCCGGTCGCGGGCAAATCAAGATCGGCATAGGCGACCGGGGGCACATCGACACGCAGATCAAACCGGTCCATCAGGGGGCCAGAGATGCGTCCCAGATAGTCGTCGCCACAAAGTGGCGCCTTGCCGCAGGCGCGTGCGGCATCTGACATATAGCCACACCGGCAGGGATTGGCCGCAGCCAACAGCAAAAAGCGGCACGGATAGCGGATGTGGGCATTGGCTCTGGCCACCACGATTTCGCCCGTTTCAATCGGTTGCCGTAGCGTTTCCAGAACCTGACGCGGGAATTCCGGGAATTCGTCGAGGAACAAAACACCATTGTGGGCCAATGAGATTTCGCCGGGCTTTGCCCCTTTGCCGCCGCCGACAATCGCTGCCATCGACGCTGTATGGTGCGGTTCACGGAACGGGCGTTCCCGCGAGATACCCCCTTCGGTCAGCAGTCCTGCCAGGGAATGGATCATTGACGTTTCAAGCGCTTCAACAGCAGAGAGCGGCGGCATGATGCCTGGAAGCCGCGCGGCGAGCATGGATTTTCCAGATCCGGGCGTGCCGATCATCAACATATGGTGGCGGCCGGCAGCAGCAATTTCCATGGCACGTTTGGCGCGTTCCTGTCCTTTCACCTCGCGCAGATCGCGCCCCGAGGTCGAGGGCAGGATTTCGCCCGCCTCTGCGGGGGTAAGGGGGCATTGCCCGGTGTAATGGCGCACGACTTCATCCAGCGATGCCGCAGCAAGCACTTCTGTCGCCCCAACCCAGGCTGCCTCGGGCCCGCAGGCCCGTGGGCACAGCAGGGCGCGGTCACTTTCAGCGGCAGCCATGGCGGCGGGCAAGGCGCCGATCACCGGGATCAATCGGCCGTCCAACGACAATTCACCCAAGGCGACGGTTGCCTCGACCTCGTCCTTAGGGATGATGTCGATGGCCGCAAGCAGCGCGAGCGCAATGGGAAGATCGAAGTGAGAGCCTTCCTTGGGAAGGTCGGCGGGGGACAGGTTGATCGTGATCTTCTTGGTGGGCAGCGCGATCGACATGGATTGAAGCGCGGCGCGCACCCGTTCTTTCGCCTCGGACACCGCTTTATCGGGCAAGCCGACGACGGTGAAGCCTGGCATGCCGGCTGAAACAGCGCACTGCACCTCGACCAGCCGCGCTTCCACGCCCTCAAAGGCGACTGTGTAGGCTTTTGCCACCATGTTGCTACCCTAATCCCCTTGCCAGATGGGTAAGGGGTCAGGGTTAGCGAATGGTTAACGCGACACCAGTGCCATGAATTTTGGCCAGGCTTCCGGGTCAGCAACTGTCTTGTCACGGCAAAAGGCATTGCAAAAGCCAAAACGCCGCCCTTGCAGTTCAAGCGCATGGGTCACGGGGGCATCCGAATAGGGACAAACGCTGTTTTCAGTCTGAAGCCCTGCGACCGGGTGGGCGACCAAGGGCGTCGGCCCCGGCCAGGGGCGGGTCGCATAGTCGCGGGCATAGAAATCCTGATCCGCGCCATCGACAAGACCCATGGCACGCCAGCGGCGAAAGGATGGATGCGCCAGTTGAGCCTGTACATAGGCCAATGCTTTGGGGCTGACCGGCAGGTTGTAGGTTGCGATGCGGCTGGCGACTGGTGCAAAGAACGCATCGGCCGCTGAGTAGTCGCCACACAACCACTGACCGGACCCTGTCTGATCCCACGCCCAATTCCATACCGTTTCAAGCCGTTGCAGGTCATCCAGCACCGCTTGGGGTGGCGCGCAATCGGTATAGCTGACGCGCAGATTCATCGGGCAATGCGACCTCAGGGCGACAAAGCCTGAATGCATTTCTGATGCAAGAACGCGCGCCACGGCGCGGGCTTTCGGGTCGGATGGCCAGATCGCGATGTCGGGATGGCGCGATGCCAGCTCTTCGATGATGGCAAGGCTTTCCGGGATAACGACACCATCCGGTGTCCGAATGACCGGCACCGTCCTCGCAGGGGGATAGGATGTCAGTAAATTCGGTAAATCGTGGGTATAAAGTCGGGCACGGTGAAGGGTGTATGGAATCGCGAACACGTCGAACAGCAGCCAGCCACGCAGCGACCAGCTTGAATAGGCACGATCCGCGATGACGAGATCATAGTGTTCAGACATCGGAAAACTCCTAAATGGTGCGTCACATCGGCATGCGCCGTAATGTGCGGTTGGATCCAACGTCATTGGCATCCCGTTGACTAGAAGCCACATTGCGAAAGTGCTGCTTGCAAGGCCAACAATGATTTGTGGGGGCAGCCATCAGGGTCTGTGATTGACCACAGCCATGCGCCAGCCTGCCGGGGTCTGGTGCAATTCGGTCACCGACAGGTTGTCGATCTTGTGGCTGAACACCTGTTGCGCAGTCAGGCCAAGGCAGCTTTGCATCGCCGCAAGAATAGCGCCAAAGTGGCAGACCACGATGGCATGATCTGGCATGCGGTCCAGTGCGGCTACCACACGCGCGGTGATGTCATTCCACCCTTCGCCGCCCGGAGCACGGACATCACCCGGCGTTTCCCAGAACGCACGGATATGCGCCGGATCGTCGGCCTCGGCCTCGGCAAAGCTGCGCATCTCCCACCTGCCGAAGTTTATCTCCCGCAGGGCAGGGTCATGCGCAAGCCGCCGGCGCGACGGCAGGGCGAGGGCATCGGCGGTTGCGATGGCGCGCGACAGGTCGGACGAGATCAGCGGCACGTCGCGTGGCAGATGATCCGAAAGCCGGAGGATGGCGGCATGGTCTGACAGATCTGCGGCAAGGTCGGTCCATCCGACCATCACTTTGGCGTGAGTGGGTCCATGGCGCACAAGGTGAAGTCGCCTCACAGCACGCCCTCGGGCACGCTGCCTTTCAGTATGATCGGAAGGCCGGCCATGACGCCGACGACAAGACCGGCGCGGGCGGCGATCATCTGATTCAAGCGTCCTTGCGCATCACGAAACTGTCGGGAAAGAGCGTTGTCCGGCACGATTCCCCAGCCGACCTCGTTGGAGACGACGACCACCGGAGCGGGGCTGCTGCACAATGTGTCAACCATCTGATGACAGCTTTCGGCCAGATTTTGGCCGTCCAGCAGCACATTCGTCAACCAAAGCGTTGCGCAGTCCAGCAAAACTGTAAACTCAGGTTTACACTTTGCAAAAGCTTCAGCTATGTTCAGGGGTGCCTCGACTGTGGTCCAATCTGGTCCACGATCAATCTGGTGGCGGGAAATGCGGTCACGCATTTCGTCATCAAAGGCCTGTGCGGTGGCGATGTACAGCCGTGGCCGCTCAGTGGCGGTGACAAGCTGTTCTGCGATGCGCGACTTGCCCGAACGCGCACCGCCGATGACGAGCGAGAGAGCGGGCAACGAAAAAGTCGATATGTGATGTGATCCGGTCGAGGTCACGCTGCGTAGAACCTTTCAAAAGCGGAGAGCGCTCCGCACAAATGTTGCGACTGGGGGTTCGAAGATGGCACTGGACGGATATAACGACCAAACCATGTCCCGCCAAGCGATGCGGGCGGAATTGCTGGATGCCGAGACGGAATTGCGGCTGGCCTATGCGTGGCGCGACCAGCGCGACGAACAGGCGTTGCATCGTTTGGTGACCGCATACATGCGGCTTGCGATCAGTATGGCGGCCAAGTTCCGCCGGTATGGCGCGCCGATGCCGGATCTTATTCAGGAAGCGTCGCTTGGTCTGATGAAAGCAGCAGACAAGTTTGATCCTGACCGCGGCGTCCGATTTTCCACTTATGCCGTGTGGTGGATCAAGGCGAGTATCCAGGATTATGTGATGCGCAATTGGTCGATGGTGCGGACCGGGTCGACCAGCAGTCAGAAGGCACTGTTCTTCAACCTGCGTCGCGTGCAAGCGAAGTTGGAGCGTGAGGCGTCGCAACGGGGTGAAACACTGGACCAATTTCAATTGCGCCAGATGGTCGCAACAGAGGTTGGCGTGCCATTGGCCGACGTCGAGATGATGGAAGGTCGGTTGTCGGGATCTGATTTTTCGCTCAACGCAACGCAGTCGTCTGACGAAGACGGCCGCGAATGGATTGACGCGCTTGAAGACGATACGGCGCAGGCCGCTGAAAATGTCGAGCTTGCCCATGATGCCGAACGGCTTCGGGGATGGCTCGTAAAGGCGATGCAATCCCTGAATCCACGTGAGCGATTCATCGTCGCCGAACGCAAATTGCGCGATGCGCCCCGCACGCTCGAGTCGCTTGGCGAGGAGTTGGGGCTTTCGAAAGAGCGGGTGCGTCAGCTTGAAGCCGCAGCCTTTGCAAAGATGCGCCGCAATCTGGAAAGCCAGACCCGCGAAGTTCAGCACTTTCTGCTATGAGGGTTCTGGTGTTAGTCTTGGGTCTGGTGGGCGTTGCACCATGGGCTTGGGGCGCACAGATCAGCGGGTCTGTTCTGGATGACGTTCCGCGTGCCGATGTCGTGGTGTTGGGGGAAGTGCATGACAACCCCGAACATCACATGAATCAGGCGAGGGCGGTCTTTTCGCTCTCACCAAAGGCGGTGGTCTGGGAAATGCTGAGTGCCGATGCAGCCGGGCGGGTGCCCTCTGATGTCGGGAACCCGGCACGTGTGGCGCGGGCACTGGGCTGGGCCGCAAGCGGTTGGCCGGATTTCAACATGTACTATCCGATTTTTGTGGCCGCGCGGGATGCACGACATTACGGCGCCGAAGTGCCGCGCGATGCTGCGCGGCGATCTGTGACCGAGGGGGCACTGGCGGTGATGCCGTCCGGCCCCGGCCTTGCCAGATTGCTGCCCGCCGATGAGCAGACCGAGCGCGAGGCCGAACAGCGTGCAGCACATTGCGATGCGATGCCCGAAGACTTGCTGGCGGGCATGGTGCAGGCGCAGCGGTTGCGCGATGCCTACCTTGCCCAGGCTATACTGCGGGCGCTGGACGACGTTGGCCCGCCGGTTGCGGTGATCACAGGGTCTGGCCATGCGCGCAAGGATTGGGGTGTGCCAGCGGTTCTGGCAGAGGTTGCACCACAACTCTCGGTGTTATCGGTGGGGCAACTAGAGGGCGCGGCGCGCGACGATGCCCCTTTTGACCTGTGGGTGGTGACGGAAGCCTTGGCGCGAGAAGACCCTTGCGCCGCGTTTCGCTGACGGGGTGTTGCCTTTGCCCGTGCTTGCGCCCTAATTTCAGTGCGACAGGGGAGCGCGTGTCATGTTGGCCGGAAAACGGATTCTTTTGATCATTGGTGGTGGCATCGCGGCCTACAAGTCGTTGGAGTTGATCCGGCAGTTACAAAAGTCTGGCGGGACCGTGGTGCCGGTTCTGACTCGTGCCGGGACCGAGTTCGTGACGCCGCTCAGCGTGTCCGCCCTGTCGGGACACAAGGTATATCAGGACTTGTTCGACCTGACAGACGAGGCAGAGATGGGGCATATTCAGCTTTCCCGCGCAGCCGATCTGTTGGTGGTGGCCCCGGCAACGGCTGATCTGATGGCCAAGATGGCATCTGGCCGGGCCAACGATCTGGCATCAACCTTGCTTTTGGCAACTGACAAGCGGGTGCTGCTGGCCCCGGCGATGAATGTTCGGATGTGGAGACACCCGGCGACCCAACGCAATGTTGCGTGCCTGCAGGGTGACGGCATTCTGTTTGTGGGTCCGAATGACGGCGAGATGGCGTGCGGCGAACATGGGCCGGGGCGGATGGCGGAACCGGTCGAGATTGTTGCCGCCGTGGCGGTCGCGCTCGGCGGCGGGCCGCTGGCTGGACGGCATGTGCTGGTGACCTCTGGTCCGACGCACGAGCCAATTGATCCGGTCCGGTATATTGCAAATCGCAGTTCTGGGGCGCAGGGCACGGCTTTGGCGGCTGCGCTGCGCGATCTGGGCGCCCGCGTGACCTTTATCACTGGGCCTGCCGTTATGCTGCCTCCGGCCGGGGTAAATGTCGTGCAGGTCGAAACGGCGGCTCAGATGCTTTCGGCGGTTCAGGCATCCCTTCCCGCCGATGCCGCGGTCATGGCAGCGGCGGTTGCAGATTGGCACGTGGTCAATGCAGGTGTGCAGAAGATGAAAAAGGATGGGTCGGGGCGTGCTCCGGCGTTGGAGTTTGTCGAGAACCGCGATATTCTGGCGACCGTGTCAAAGGGGCCCGACCGGCCCGGCCTTGTTGTGGGCTTCGCGGCCGAAACCGAAAATGTGATCGAACACGCAACCGCCAAGCGGACGCGCAAGGGCTGCGACTGGATCGTTGCCAATGACGTGTCGCCCGCCACCGGGATCATGGGCGGTGCTGAAAACGCGGTGACGGTAATCACGGACGCTGGCGCCGAGGTTTGGCCGCGTATGGCCAAGGATGCAGTTGCGCGGCGACTTGCTGAACGGATTGCGGTGGCATTGCAATGACTCCGGTTGTCAGGATCATGTTCGAGGACTGGGCGGACCGCGATTTGCCCTTGCCCACATATGAAACCCCCGGCGCGGCTGGGGCCGACATTCGTGCCAACTTGCCACCGGACTTGCGCGCGGGCGGTTTGACCCTTGCCCCGATGCAGCGGGCGATTTGCCCCACCGGGATACGGGTGGAAATCCCACTTGGGTTCGAGGTGCAGATCCGTCCCCGATCCGGCCTTGCGACCAAATCCGGCATCACCCTGCCCAACACGCCCGGCACCATCGACAGCGACTATCGCGGACCTTTGGGGGTGGCTTTGGTAAACATTGGCGATCAAACCTACACGGTACAGCACGGCGACCGTGTGGCGCAGATGATCGTGGCCCCTGTTGTGCAGGCGGCGTTTCAGGTGGTGGATAGTCTTGGCCAGACCGCACGCGGGACGGGCGGCTTCGGATCGACCGGACGCAAATGATCGGGGTTTTGGGGTTTGCGGTGATTTTCGGCACTGGGCGTTGGCTGGCATGGCCAATCCGCTGGGTCTGGTTGATGGCGTGGGGATGGCTGCTGGTTCTGCTTTTGGCCCATGCGCCCTATCTGCCGCCTGAACTTGGGGCCTTTGTCGGAGGCGATTTTCGCGGCTGGTTCGTTCTTGGGGTGCTTGCCGCCATCGGGCTCGGCTATCGCGCCGTCTTGCGCCGGGTCCGCAGGCGGGTGACCCCCGACGCCTCTGTCACATCAAAGTCGGCAGCTTTTTCACCGGTCGAGCTGGACCGCTATGCCCGTCACATCATGCTGCGCGAAATAGGCGGTCCGGGGCAGAAACGGCTGAAGGCGGCCAAGGTGCTTGTGGTCGGGGCAGGTGGACTTGGGTCGCCTTTGCTTTTGTATCTGGCGGCCAGCGGCGTTGGCGTGATCGGGGTAATTGACGGCGACATCGTGGAAGGGTCGAACCTGCAGCGCCAGATCATCCATGCCGATGCCCGGATCGGCATGCCAAAAGTGTTTTCGGCCGAAATGGCGATGAAGGCCATCAACCCGTTCATCGAGGTGCGGCCCTATCATCGCCGGCTGGAGGAGGCGACGGCCGCAAGCCTGATCGCGGACTATGATCTTGTGCTGGACGGCACCGACAATTTCGACACGCGATACCTGGTGAACCGGGTCTGTGCAAGTTTGGGAAAACCTTTGATTGCGGCGGCGATCACGCAATGGGAGGGGCAGATCAGCCTATATCATCCTGCGGCCGGGGGGCCTTGCTTTGAATGTGTCTTCCCGCAGCGCCCTGCGCCGGGGATGGTTCCGACCTGCGCCGAAGCGGGAGTGGCAGCCCCGTTGCCCGGTGTGATCGGGGGGATCATGGCGATGGAAGCGGTCAAGCACATCACCGACGCGGGCGAGGGCCTGCGCGGACGGTTGATGATCCATGACGCGCTCTATGCCGAGACACGCATGATCGCGGTAAAACGGCGCAAGGACTGTGCGGCCTGTGGGGCACCATAGGGCGTCCGGGAAGCAAGGCCACGCAACCGGCGGTTTTCGCCTGCGCTTTGACAACATGCAGGCCACCGGCACGCTCTTGCCTGCGCCTGCATCGCGGCCCATAGTCCTTGCCACATCGCGCCCCGAAACGGGGCTTTCATTCCGGGAGCCTGACCCATGAAACTGACTGTTGCCTTCACCGCACTTGCCCTGACGACGACTGCCGCCCTTGGACAATCGCTGCCGGATCTCGGTGGCCGGACCATCGTGGTGGTGACAGAGAACGCCTATCCCCCGTTGCAGTTTCTGGATTCTTCCGGCACGGCAATCGGCTGGGAATATGATGCGATGGCGGAACTGGCCAAGCGCCTGAACTTTGCCGTGAAATATGAAAACATCAGCTGGGACGCGATGATCCCCGCGGTGTCGGAAGGCCAGTTCGATCTGGGAATGACCGGCATCACCATTCGCGATGACCGCAAAGAAAAGGTCGATTTTTCGGACAGCTACATGACAAGCCAGATGGTGATGATGGTGCGCGGCGATGAGACGCGCTTTACCGATGCCGCCAGCTTCGCCGCCGATGATACGCTTTTGATGGCGGCACAGCCCGGCACGACGCCTTTCTATGTGGGTGTGTACGAGGTCTTGGATGGCAATGAAGCCAACCCGCGCGTGAAGCTGTTCGAAACCTTTGGGGCAACGGTCGAGGCGCTTAAGGCGGGGGATGTCGATCTGGTGCTGACCGATGGCACTGCCGGCGCAGGCTATGTGGCCGCCTCGAGCGGCGGTCTGAAGATCGTTGGTGACAAGCTGGGAACCGAGGATTTCGGTTTCATCCTCCCGAAAGGGTCCGATCTGGTCGGACCACTCAACGCCGGGATTGCTGCGCTGAAGGACGACGGCACGCTCGATGCGCTGAACACCAAGTGGTTTCTTGACTATAAGATGGGTCAGTAAGGCTTCAGGCCCCGGCGTTTGCGCCGGGGCCGCAACAGCATGACCCCGAACCCGAAGCCGGACCGCGATTTTCCATGGTGGCTTGTGATCCTTCTGATCACGGGCATTGTTCTATTTGCGCAGGTGCTGGCGAACCCCACCTATGCGACAGCCCTGAACACGCTGGCCAGGGGGATCAGTATCACGATCATCGTGGCGGTGGTGGCCTATGCGGGGGCGTGCCTCATCGGCCTCGGTCTGGCGGTGATGGGTCTGTCGCGGTTCATCGTCCTGCGCCAGACCGCCCGCCTTTACATCGAAGTCATGCGCGGCGTGCCGATCATTGTGCTGCTGCTCTATGTGGCGTTTGTACTGGCGCCGATGTTGGTGCTGGCCGTCAATGCCGTAATCGAACCGCTTGGCGTTGCGCCTTGGCGGACACGGGATTTCCCGTTGATTGCGCGGGCGGTGGTCGCGCTGATGCTGGCCTATTCAGCGTTTCTGGCGGAAATCTTTCGTGCTGGGCTGCAAGCCGTGGACAAAGGCCAGATCGAGGCCGCGCAGGCGTTGGGTCTGTCGGGATGGCAACGGTTTCGCCACATCACCTTTCCACAGGCGTTCCGCATGATCCTGCCGCCGCTGGGCAATGACTTTGTGGCCATGGTCAAGGACAGTTCCTTGGTCAGCGTTCTGGGCGTGTCGGATGTGACGCAACTTGCGAAAGTCACGGCGGCGGGCAATTTCCGCTATTTTGAGACCTACAATGTTGCGGCGCTGATCTATCTGACCATGACGATCGGCCTGAGCCTGATCCTGCGCCGGATCGAAACCCGACTGCGGTCAAGGTCCGAACGATAGGGATCAGGCTTTGCGGGGGATGATCCCTGCCAACGCCCGGCTGACGGTGCCTGATGTCGAAGGACGCTCGGCTGCGACGAAAGGCATCGGTCGGCACAGGTCGATGGCGGCAAGCCCGACCCTTGCGGTCAGCGCACCGTTCACGATGCCTTCGCCAAAGCGGCGCGACAGTTTTGACAGAACGCCGCCGCCCGCAACCGACCCGATCAGGTCATCGGTCAGTGCCAGGGCCCCGGCCGCCAGCAGCGAGGCAAACACCCGGCGCAACAGACCCCACGACCCCAAAGCGCCGGACCGGCCACCATAGATTTCTGCGATCCGCCGTATCATCCGCAGATTGGCGACCAAGGCTGTCGCGACGTCGGCCAAGGCCAGCGGGACAAGGGCGGTCACGGTTGCAACCTGCCGCGCCGCCGCCTCGACCTCGGCCCGCGCGCGGGCATCGAGGGCGGGCATCAGTTCAGCTTCGGCCAACGACAGCAGAGCATCGGCATCCATCACCTCGGCTTGCCGTTCGGCAAGCCTGGCGCGGCCCCAGGCTGTGTCGTCGCGCGTGGCATAAAGCTGGGTCAGCGCCGCAACGGTGCTGCGCGCCGATTTCAGATCTGCGGTCTGACGTGCCATGATCGCGTCGCGGCGCAGATGGTCCAGCCGCGCAAGCCGCGCATAGGCGGACCATTCGCGCATCGCCAACAGCAGCGCCGCCAGCACTGCGAGTGCCAGAAGCACTCCGGCGATCCAGCCCAAAACCGGATTGCGCGCGAAAAGCCCGGTCACGAAATCCCATGCGGCCACGGACAGGGCAAAGCTGAAAAATGCCCCAAAGGCCCACAGCGAAAACCGCGCGAGCCTTGAGCGGGGCGCCCCGACGCGCGCAGCCATCTGCATGGCCTGACCCTGCGGCAGCAGATCGGGAACCGGGTCGGCAGAAGACGGGTCAATCTCATCTTCCAATTCCAGAATAAGGGGCTTGCGCGGGGGAAGGTCGGTCACAGACGATCTCCGATCAGAAATTCGGCCGCCCGGTCCAGCCGGATGTGCGGCGGCCCCTCACCGGGTTTGAGAGACATCCGGGCGGGGGCAAAGCCCATCAGCCCGAAATCGGCATCCAGCCACCGCTCGGCCCCTTCGCGGGCCGGGGCAAGGATACGTGCGGGGTCGCGGGGAAGATCGCCGGCATGCATCGCCGCCTGTTTGCCGGTGGCCAGCAGACGCCCGCGCACCACATCCAGCGGGGCGCCGTCGCGCTGGATCGTATCTTCGACCGTTGTGCGCAGGCTGGCCAGAGACAGCGCCATGCTGCGTGCACCGGAAAAGTCGGCACGGCGCTTGGCGTCTGACAGCAAAGCCTCGGTGATGGCGGTCAGGGCGGGGTGCTGATGGTGGTGCAGATGGTCAGCCTTGGTGGCGGCAAACAGGATACGTTCCACCCGCTTGCCCCCGAGGATGCGGGTCAACCAGCCATTCGCGCCGGGACGAAAAGCGGTCAGGATATCAGCCATGGTCCGGCGCAGATCTTCCACGGCCTGCGGACCGGCATGGATGGCGCCCAAGACATCCATCAGGACCACCTGACGATCAATCCGGGCAAAGTGTTCGCGGAAAAAGGGTTTCACGACCTTGGATTTATAGGCCTCGAACCGCCGCTCCATCTCGCGCCACAGACTTCCACGCGGGGTGCTGGCAGGACGAGGCAGCGGGGCGAAGGTCAGCACGGGCGACCCGGCCAATTCGCCCGGCAGCAGGAACCGGCCCGGTGTCAGGTCTGACCAGCCTTTGCCACGGGCGGTTTGAAGATAGTCGGTAAAGGTGGCAGAAAGGACCTGTGCCCGCGCTTCGTCCAGTGTCAGCGCCCCGTCCTCGGCCCGTGCAAGCGCCATGAAAGTCGCTGCCTCGGGTCGTTTTGCGATCCGGTCCAGTGTATCGTCAGACCAACGGGCAAAGTCTTTGTCCAAGAGCGAAAGATCAAGCAACCATTCGCCGGGGTAGTCCACGATATCAAGATGCAGCCGCGTGTTACCTGTCAGCCCCAGAAATCCTGACGGCCGCATTCGGAACGACAATCGCAATTCGGAAACCGCCCGCGTCGATTGCGGCCAGCGTGGATCGTCCCCCATCAGGGCAGTCAGATGGGTTTCGTAGTCAAAGCGCGGCAAGGTCAGGTCAGGTTGCGGCTGCAGGACAACGGCTTCGATCCGGCCTTCGGTCTGCGCCTTCAGTTGCGGCATCCGCCCGCGATCCAGCAGGTTCGCGACCAAAGCGGTGATAAAGACGGTCTTGCCCGCGCTGGACAAACCGGTAACCCCAAGTCTTAGCGTGGGATCAAACAGGTCGGCCACGCTGCGGGCGACGCCCTCGACGCTTCGGGTGACGCCATCGGCCAAAGTTGACAGAACCAAGCGGGTAATCCTTTTGTTGGGTGCAACATAAGCCGCGCTGTGCCGACTGGGTAGGGGGAAAGCCCGACTGATTGTGGCGTTGCACCCATTGCCCACTGCGCCCGTTCTGCGCGCGTTCAAAGTCACGGCATACCACTTCACCGGGACTTGCGGTGTATTGTAAATTTGCTAAGCAACTCAAATGCCCCGCTATGCCCTTAAAATCGACTATGACGGCGGCTCGTTTCAGGGTTGGCAACGTCAGGCAACCGGGCAGCCGTCAGTGCAGGCGGCGGTCGAGGCCGCGCTGACACGTCTGGAACCGGGGCCCCATACCATCGCGGCGGCAGGCCGCACCGACGCAGGCGTGCATGGCACAGGGCAGGTGGCGACGGTGGACCTTGCGCGCGACTGGGATCCATTCCGGCTGTCCGAGGCGCTGAACTGGCATCTTAAGCCAGCACCCGTTGCCATTTTGGCTGCGGCGCGGGTGCCGGATGATTTCCACGCCCGATTTTCGGCGCTGGAACGGCGCTATTTGTTCCGGCTTGTCGCCCGTCGTGCGCCGGTGACGCATGACTGGGGCAGGGTGTGGCAGGTGCTGAACCCGCTCGATGTCGGTGCAATGCGCGCAGGGGCGGCGCATCTGATTGGTTTGCATGATTTCACCACCTTCCGCTCCAGCATGTGTCAGGCCAAAAGCCCGGTCAAAACGCTGGATCAGATCACCATCACCGAACACGACTATGCTGGAGGCGTCGAGATCCGCTTTGCCTTGCGGGCGCGCAGTTTCCTGCACAATCAGGTGAGGTCTATCGTCGGCACGCTGGAGCGTGTCGGGGCCGGGGCTTGGACGCCCGAGGACGTGCATGCTGCGTTGGAGTCAAGGGATCGCGCTGCCTGTGGCCCGGTTTGCCCGCCGCAAGGGCTTTATCTGACGGGTGTTGGATATCGCACCGACCCGTTTGCTTGAAGATGCCTCACGATTGTCTAGGGTCGGCATGTGAAATGGGGAGAGACAAACATGGCGAAACCAAAGCTGTTCATCGCGCGAAAGTTGCGCGAAGTGGTCGAAGCGCGGGCGGCGCGGGACTATGACGTTATTGTGAACCCAGAGGATCGGCTGTTGAGCCGTGAGGAGTTGATTGCCACCTGTCGGACCGTGGACGCTGTCCTGCCTTGTCATTCCGAACGCTTCAGTGCCGATGTGATAGCCGAGCTTGGACCCCGGTTGAAGATCATCGCCAATCACTCGGTCGGCACCGATCATGTGGATCTTTCGGCGGCAAAGGCAGCTGGCATCGTGGTGACCAATACCCCTGATGTGTTGTCGGATGCCACGGCCGAAATCGCGATCCTGTGCATGTTGGGGGCGGCCCGGCGGGGGGCCGAGGGGGACGCCATGATCCGAGCCGGCAAGTGGGATTTCTGGTCGCCCGCCTTCATGGTTGGGCAGCAAGTGACGGGAAAACGCTTTGGTGTGTTGGGGATGGGGCGCGTGGGGCAAGTCACCGCCGACCGTGCCCGCGGGTTTGGGATGGAAATCCACTATCACAACCGCAGCCGTTTGGCCGCGCATCTTGAGAAAGGCGCGGTGTTCCACGACACGCTGGAAGGCTTGCTGGCGGTATCGGATGTTCTTAGCCTGCACTGCCCGTCCACCCCGGAAAGCGCAGGGGTGATCAACGCTCGCACCTTGGCGTTGTTGCCAGAGCGGGCGATTCTTGTGAATACCGCGCGTGGTGGGTTGGTGGACGAAGCCGCGCTGATTGAAGCCTTGTCATCAGGACGGCTTTTTGCCGCTGGTCTGGACGTGTTTCAGACCGAACCGGGGGGGAACCCCGCAATAGCGGCCTTGCCAAACGTGTTTCTATTGCCGCATATTGGATCTGCAACCGAAGAAACGCGCGACGCTATGGGGTTCAGGGCGTTGGATAATCTGGATGCCTTCTTTTCAGGGCAGCCGCCAGTCGACCGTGTTGCCTGACTGCCTTGCGTACCCATAACTGGGTATTTTGGTAAAATAAACTTACCAACGCTTGCATTTCGATTCTCGTGCGTTATGGTTCAGCAAGCTAACAGGCCGTGTGGAGCGGCCCTAATCGTCTGGGAGGACACCATATGACTGATACCCGAGACACCGCGCTTTCCCGTCGTTCGTTCCTGCGCAAGGGCGCGCTGGGTGGTTCTGCCGCCGCAGCCGCTTCTGTGCTGGCAGCGCCAGCGGTTCTGGCGCAGGCGCCGCTGGTGATGAAGATGCAGACATCTTGGCCTGCGTCTGACATCTGGATGGATTTCGCTCGCGAATATGTCACCCGGGTCGAGGAAATGTCGGGCGGTCGCCTGAAGATCGACCTGTTGCCTGCCGGTGCCATTGTTGGTGCCTTTCAGGTGATGGATGCGGTGAATGATGGTGTTCTGGATGCCGCCCATACAGTTCCAGTTTATTGGTATGGCAAGTCGAAAGCTGCCTCCTTCTTCGGAACCGGCCCCGTGTTCGGCGGATCTGCGACCACCATGCTGGGTTGGTTCTATCAGGGCGGCGGTGCCGAGTTGTATCGTGAACTCACGCAGGATGTTCTTGGTCTGAACGTGATCGGTATGATGGGTATGCCGATGCCCGCACAGCCGTTTGGCTGGTTCAAATCCGAAGTGAACACGGTTGCAGACATCCAGGGCTTCAAATACCGGACCGTTGGTCTGGCGGCGGATCTTCTGCAAGCGATGGGTATGTCGGTGGCGCAGCTTCCGGGCGGCGAGATCGTGCCCGCCATGGAGCGCGGCGTGATCGACGCGTTCGAGTTCAACAACCCGTCGTCCGACAGCCGCTTCGGCGCGCAGGACGTGGCAAAGAACTATTATCTGTCGTCTTATCACCAAGCGTCGGAAGCCTTTGAATTCCTGTTCAACAAGGACTTCATGGAAGATCTTGAGCCCGATCTGCAGGCAATCCTGAAGTAT
>JBKBOF010000021.1:0-29231 GCA_046294955.1 Paracoccaceae bacterium | reverse complement strand
TGGTTCCTGCGTTTCGACATGTCTGTTCTCCTCGTCTTGGGGATCAGCAGACCTCAGATCGTAGCTTCCGTCACTGTCCGATTTTCGGGGGGTAGCTCACTTCATCTGTCGCTCCAGTCAGACGGCACGCCCCGGTATCATTGGCGTAGGCCTAAGCGATAGTGGATTGGATTCGCAATATGGTCGGGTGCCACAGCCATGCCGCTGCGCATCTAGGATTTGGCGGAATTTCGCCTCCAGAACAGGCTTGCCGTCGAAGGTCACACGGTCAAGCATTCTACCCTGCAATTGTGCCAGTTCCCCGATTCCCATATTTCATGATAGCCAATCGTCGACATCGGACGTTGCAATCTGCCAAGCGGAGCCCTGCCCATGTTTATAAGCCTTCGCAATTTCTTGGCTCTGCCCAGTCGGCGCAAGCTGTTGCTGGCAGAAACAGCACTGGCCCTGCTGCGCGCAGCATGGCTTGTGCGGCGGAGCCCGTTTAGAGCATATGCTCGCACCCTCGGCCACCGGTCCCCGGGCGAGTTCGTGGATACCGCGCATCCCGACATACCGACGCGCTCTTTGGGCGAGGTGCGATGGGCGCTCAGGCGGATCAATCAACTGGCCGGGGGGCGGTTCACCTGTCTGATGCTGGCGATGGCCGGCAAGCGGGTGCTTAACCGGCGTTGCCTCGCCAACACTTTGGTTTTGGGTGTACGCCCGGACCGGGACGATGGCGCCGATCTGTTTGGTGCGCATGCATGGTTGCGTGTGGGGCCCTTCGTGATGATCGGCATGGAGGAGCGCGCCGGTCATATTCCGATCGCGAGCTATCATTCCGATCCATATGTGCGTTGATTAGCATGCTCTAATTGCATTGCACGCATAGGATAACTACTGGAAAATAGACAAACACGATGCAAGAGGTCTGTCTTGAAACTCTATCATCTCTACGGACTGGCCGTCACATCGGACTTCATCTGTCCAGAACTGACAGAGATCACACCCGAGCAGGCTGTAGCGCGCAAGCTAGAGACCGTGCGCTTGATCCGCGGAGACGTGCCGCCCACTCTTCCGGAGGGACGGCAGATTGCCGACTGGATGTGGATTACTTCCGATATGGCCCTCTATCTTTTGGATGGTATCGCCCGCATCCGGGTGGACCGCCCGGACTGCATCACAGTGGACATGGTGCACGGTGCTGCAGAAAGCGACATGCGTGCCTATCTGTTCGGTACTGGGTTCGGGACACTACTTCATATGCGCAGGCTTATACCGCTGCATATCTCAGCCCTGCAAGCTCCAGAAGGCGTCGTGGCCTTTACTGGGCCGTCTGGAGCGGGCAAGTCTACTAAGGCAGCGGAAATGCATTTTCTGCACGGCTGGTCCATGATCTGCGACGATGTGGCCGTTCTGCACCCGACGGATGACGAACCGCTGCTGCATTCGGGGGTCAACCGGATCCGGTTGTGGAAGGATGCAGTTCTGCGATTTGGCATGGATCCTGAGACACTGATCCGCGACCTGCATCGCGAGGACAAGTTCCACATATTGTTGCCCGATCGAGCCCTCGACCGTCCCTTGCCCATGCGCCGTTTGATGGTTCTACAACCTAACCGAGATACGGTGGCGCCCATGACTGGCGAAGCAATCGTGACTGAATTGATGAACGCGGTCTACCGTCCTGAACTGGCCGCACTTTTCAACGATCGGGGAGCGATTTTCTTGCATCTTGCGCGTATGGCGGCATTGATCAATGCGCCGCCGCCCGTATCTCCAAGTTCCTAGAGCGCCATGACTGTCATGCGCTTGCTTAGACGGCTGTTCAGTCCAGACTTCCGTGTACGATTGGCGCCCGAGACTCCGTTGGCGATCATTGGGGATGTGCATGGGCGCGCCGATCTGTTGGAACGGCTGGTCAATGCGCTGGCCACACGGCACGCCGCAGTGTCCACAATTGTTTGTGTGGGCGATTACATTGATCGGGGCGAACACAGCGCTCGTGTCTTGGCCTATCTGCAACAGTTGCAGCAGGGGAGCTGGCCAGGTCGGCTGATTTGCCTGAAGGGCAATCATGAGGCCATGATGCTCGATTACCTAGATGCACCGGACGACACAGGGTCGTTCTGGCTGCAGAACGGGGGCGCGTATACGCTGGCCAGTTTCGGAATTAGTGTCCCCACCCGTGACCCTTCTACACATCAGACAACTCGTGCCCGCCTGCGCGCCAGTCTGCCGGTGGGAACCGAAGCCTGGTTGCGCGCACTGCCCGTCTGTTTCCAGTCGGGAAATGTTTTCGTGGCACATGCCGGTGCCGACCCGAATGCCCCAATCACCCGACAGGATGAGACATGTCTGCTCTGGGGCCATCCCGACTTTGAACGCCGTACGCGCCGCGATGGGGTCTGGGTCGCCCATGGGCACAGGATCCGTGCCCATCCGGTTGCAGAGTTTGGCCGGATCGGCGTCGATACCGGAGCTTATGCGACCAACCGCCTGACGGCTGCCGTAATTGCCGAAGGCCAATGCCACTTTATTTCGACCGACTCGTTCGGAAACGCCGAGCGCGACATTAACGCAACAGTTTAAGGAGCTTTGACCAAAGATTGTGGAATTGAGCTGTTAAGTTTCACATTTGGCGCTGCCGTTTTGGTAAGAAAAATAAAACAAATAGAGTGAGGCGGTAGTGAAGGTTCTGTTCAGACGTATGGGGCCAATCATGGTTGTTGCGCTCCTCGCGGGATGCGGCTTCTTTCCGGGATCGGGCCCTCGTGAGCAAGCCATTAATGCCAATGCCTCCGCATCCTTGCGAACCGAAGGCGATACCGTCGGATACGAGTACGTCGTTGTCGATGTGACCCGGTCTCTGTTGCCGGCAATCTCAGTCGACTCCAAGAATGAATTTCGCACCTTCGGCGCTGCGCGCAACGTTGCGCCATCAATTCGCATAGGACCGGGCGACATTGTTCGGGTTACGGTATTCGAAAGCCAGTCGGGGGGTCTGTTCCTGCCGGAAGACGCCGGTGCGCGCCCTGGGAATTTTGTCCAGTTGCCCCCGCAGCGGGTCGACCAGGAAGGCCGCATCAGCGTGCCATTCGCCGGAGTTATCCGGGCTGCAGGCCAGACCACCTCGGGGATCGAAAGAATCATCCGTGAGCGGCTGGACGGGCGTGCAATCGAGCCCGAGGTGTCGGTCGAAATTGTGGAACAGAACTTTTCGCGCATATCCGTTATCGGCAATGTCGCTGGCGGCGGTGTCTTCCCGATTCGCGACGGCGGCATACGGATTCTTGAGGCCATCGCCCAGGCTGGTGGTATTTCTGGTCCGGCCTCCAGCAGCTTCGTGACACTGCGACGCGGCCAAGAGTCAGTGAAAGTAGAATATCGTGCGATCACTGAGAATCCCAAGGAGAATATCTACCTAGGACCGGGTGATGTGCTCGAGGTCACTGTCGAAGAGCGGTCGTTCTTTGCCTTCGGGGCTACCGGTCTTATCGGCAATTTTGACTTTGGCGCCGATAAGGTCTCGTTGAATGAGGCGGTCGCCCGCGTTGCCAGCGTGTTGGAAACGCGGGCCAATCCGCGGCAGATCCTGATCTATCGTAATGAGTCGCGCCATGCGCTGGAACGCATGGGCGTGGATCTCAGTAATTTGCGCGACCCCAATTCGAAGGTGATTAACACAATTTACCGCCTGAACTACCGCTCACCAGACATTTTCTTTCTTGGGCATGAGTTCACAATGCGGGACGCGGACGTGATTTTCGTCACCAACGCCGCCGTGGTCGATATCTTGACCTTTTTCAATGGCGTGAACTCGGTGATCGTGCAGCCTCTGCAGACTCGTAACAACATCCAGTCCTATTGACATGCAGTTGCGTTCCGCTGACGACCGGTCAGGGGAGATCTTTTTCTTTGGTTTCTTGTATGTCGGCTGATAGAAAGGCTCGGGCCTGCCGTGCGAATAGCGCGGCATACCGTCCGTTCTGCCTGATGAGTTCGTCATGCGTTCCGGATTCCAGAATGCGTCCCTCGTCCAGCATATAGATCCGATCCGCCATGCGGATCGTCGACAGCCGGTGTGAAATGATCAATGCGCCGCGTCCTTCCAGCCTTGCGCGGAAGTTCTCAAACAATTCGGCCTCGGCACGGGGGTCAACAGCGCTCGTCGGCTCGTCCATGATGACGAATTGCGAGGCTGGAAAGAACGCCCGCGACAGGGCCAGTCGCTGCCATTGCCCAAGGCTGAGTTCCCGGCCATCATCAAAAAGCCGGGTGAGCGGCGTTTGCAGCCCCTGAGGCAGATCCGCGATGAAAGTGCTTGCACCGCCCAAGTCGGCGGCATGGGCGATCCGTGCGCTGTCTGCGCCTATGGTTACGTCGCCGAAGCGGATATTCTCAGCTGCGGTTTCGGCATAGCGGGCATAATCTTGGAAGATCACACTGAAGATCCGCCGATAGGCAGCAGGATCGAAGTCTCGGATATCGATGCCGTCCAGCGTGATGCGCCCCTGATCTGGATCATAGAGGCGGCAGAGCAACTTGATCAGCGATGTCTTGCCTGATCCGTTCTCGCCGACGATGGCGGTGACCTGTCCCGCCCCGAGGGTGAAATCCACCCCGGACAGGGCCGGGGCGCCGTTCCCGGGATAGGAAAAGCTGGCCCCCTCGAACCGGATGCCTTCGCGCAGCGGCTGCGGTAATGCAACGGACGTGGCAGGCGCTCGAAGGGTGGGCTGCACCGCAAAAAACTCGAAGAGTTGTGAAAGGTAGAGCTGATGGTCATAGAGACCTGACAGCGATGTGACGAACTCGCGGCCACTGGCCTCGGCCCGCTTGAACAGCAGCAGGAACAGGACGAGGTCACCCAGTCCCATGCTGCCTTCGATGACCCGAAGGATCAGCCATGTCGCAGCTCCCATGAAAATCAGCGTGGCCCCGGTCGCCGCTATGACCTCAGCGAGCATCTTACGGCGTTCGATTGCCAGTTCCTCGGACCGGATCTGACGACGCTGCTGACTATAGCGATCACGCAGAAACCCACCGAGGGCCCCAATCCGCAATTCCTTGGCATGATGTTCCGAGGTCAGCAGCCAATCCAAATAGCTTGCGCGCCTTTCCATCTGGGCCTGGCGGTGCCGCCACTGGAACAGGATACGGGTGAAATACAGCCGCACCGCAAGAGCAGCCCCCATGCCGGCCAGCAGGATCGGAACCAGCCGCCAGTCCAAGGCGCTCATCAGGGCCAAGATGCCCACCAAGTAGATGATGCTACGAAAGAACTGAACTATTGTGGAAATCACCTTTGCTGGGCGGTGGCTGCCAGCCGCGCGGGCCCGCTGCAGCGAATCGTGATAAAGAGGGCTTTCGTAGAAGCCCAAGTCGACCGCGATCGCGCGGTCGTGGATGAGCCCGTCCACATGATCGGCGACCTCAGCGCCCTGTCGGTGGCTGGCATATTCAGTAAGGCGTTGAAACACCGCGGCCAGCACCATCATCAAGCCGGTCAGAGCGAGATAGGTGAAGAGCGTTAAGGGGTTTGAAAGTCCGTCGTCCTGACCCAGCCCCTCCGGGACTTGATCCACCAGCTGCTTGACAAACCAGAGCGCAGCGATGCCGCTGGCCGCCTCGACGACCGACAGCGCTGCCACCAGAAGGCTCAGGGTCGGGCTGCTGAACCGTAGAAGGCGAAACAGCTTGCGCCACAGGGTCAGGCTTCGAGTGGTGCGGGCGAGGATAGTCATCGCTCCATGGCCTGTGCAATACGGCGGTGGGCAGACCGCACCAGCCCTATCACTATGCCTGCAGCATACCGGAACCACACCCCACCCGGCAGCAACATGAAATCGGAATACTGCGGCTTGTAGTTCACTAGCCGCCGCCAGACGAATTTCCACATTGGTATCGGGTTGGGTTGCCAGTCGAAGCTAAGCGCATCCATGCGCTGATACCGGCGCATGGTTTTTTCCAGCGGCACGTCACCCGCTAGGCCCTCCACGCAGGCATGCAGGAAGTCGACCCCCGCAGTGGATACAGCGAAATCCTCCGGCAGCCTTGCCGATCCCGTCAAGTCGCGCAGTTCAAACGCCGCCAAGATCGAGGCCTCGATCCCCAGCTTTCGACTGTAATACAAAACCTCGTCCCGGTCGAACGACGGATGCGTGCAGATAGCGTCGATATCGGCTACCCAGTTGAGTTTGCTCCAAAGATGGGTTGAATGATGATAGAGTGAAAAAACGATGTGAGGCACCAGGGGCAGGACCCGCACGTCCTGCTGCCTGATCCGGACCATCTCAGCCCGCGCCAGCATCGCATCGGTCGAAAAGAGATATGTCTTGTTATCTGGGGTATCATGGATCTCGACTAGAAGGCCCTGCGGTGTCAGCATCCCTGGCATACTGCAAAGGCTCAGATATTGTTTAAGGTCGGCATCAGTGGACTTGGCAAACACGCGCTTGTCCGCATCAGTCTTTGGAACGACCGTGCAACCCTGATCAAGCATGCACCGGATCAGGTCGGTGCGGGACCGAGCGGGGATCAGAATGTCCACGTCTCTGAAGTAGCGTTGCATCGGATTGGCGTAGAAACTGGCCGCAAAGGCCGCACCCTTGAAATAGGCGTATTCGACACGCGAGGCCAAGACGCAGGACTCATGGAACTGGTCAAACGCAGCCTGTTGGCGCAAGATGTTCATGGTAGTCCGAAAGGATGCCGCGCGCAGAGCCGAGAGGGCGTTGTCGGGGAAGGCTCCGTTGTCTAAGTCAACCAGGTTCTCGTAGGCCATTGGCAGCGCATATTTCCGCTCGGCGGTATCAACGAACCTGTCCCATCGTCCGACCTGTAGGGCTAGGGCTGAGGCTAGCGATCGCTGCCCATCTACCCATGTCGGGCGCGACGCGAGCAGGAGAAGTCGCACTTCTGGCGACGACAAAGTCGATGTATTCCCGAGATGAGTTTTGATCAAGCTGGGCGCCTTCCACAGCAAGCCTTCCGTAGCAGCAAATGAAACGAGATATCTAACAACACTGTTAGCAGTCGGTGTTGAATGCTACAAGCATCTGAACTGGATTGAGTTTGTTCATCAATCAGGCATATTGCCAATGAGATTGAGTTTAAAGCGAGACCGAAATATGGTGTTTCAGCTGGAGGAGGTAATTTGCCGCAAGACGGTCTATGCCTCTCGCGTCAAGGATGACCTCGTGTTTTTCGATGAGACGGGCGGGCAGTACTTTGCGACCGGGGCCGTAGGGGCGGATATCTGGGATTTGATTGAATCACCTCGAAGCCTGCGCGACATATGCGCTGCCCTGATGGACCGCTACGAGGTGGACGCAGCGACCTGCCAAGCTGAGGTACAGCGCTTCGCCGAGGAGTTGGCGGGAGCGGGACTTGTCGAGTTACACAAGCCTGTAGAGTGACTCACTGGCGGTGATTCGGGTACAGATAAAGACCTATCGGAAGTGGCGAGTTGGTTCAAAAATTTCTGCCTTCGGTTGAAATTTTCTAGCCGTGCTTGCCAAAGCGATACGATGATCCTGTGACTAACGCGGAAACACCACAATAGAACCGCCTTTTTCTTGCACTTTTGCTACCCTACACAAAAATTTAGTTTGGTCGATGAGAACGGCGTGGTAGATCTAGGGGTGAATATAATCGTTATGGAGCAAGTGAAATGACACCAACAAACTCGGTTACGAAGAGATCCTGGACGGCCCCGAAGCTGAAAAGCATCGGTACCATTGGTCAGGTGACCCTCGCTACAAACTTTGTTGGTATGGGAGACTCAATCTTCTCTGTCCTTGCCAGCTGATATCGGCCCATCTTAAACATAAAAAAATGGGCATTACATGCCCATTTTCTATTTAGAACGTGTTGCAGTCCAGAGCTTGAAGCATGCCGCACGGTAAAGTGCGAGAGCATCGGAGGACCCTGCGCGCTGTTCGAAACGCGCTCGCCCATTTCGTACAGCGTCGTCAGCCAGAAGCGTCTGACTGAAGCGATCCGGCAACAACAATGCCTGACAGAGCTGATCTGCCTGCCTTTGTAAGCGATGTAGGAAGCTAGGCCCGAGATTCGCTTTGTCCCGCCTAAGCCGAACATCGTCAATTAGAATGCCTTGCATGGCCTCGCGCAAAACCCATCGCGTCAACCCATGACTGGTCTTTGACTCGGGGGGCTGAGAGACACAAAATTCAACCAGCCTTTTGTCAAAGAACGGGTGCCGCAACTCGACACCGTGAACAGCTCCCAGCCTGTCATAGGTTTCAAAGACGACGCCGATCACTCCAAGGTTGATCATGGCGGCATGCTGCAACTCGGGGCGGTTCTCGGGCCGCCGGGCATGGGCCAGCCGCCTGCGCAGGATCCGCCAACGCAACTTCCAACTGTCCTGCAGAAGGGTGAATATCGGGTTCGGTTTCTTTGCCGATCTCCAACCCAAACTCAGCCAGAACGGCACGACTTCTTGCACGATCGCGTCTCTACGTGAAATGTTGAAATTGCGGTGCAAACTCTGCAATGTGCTAAGTGCGCGGACGAGCCGCAGCTTTCGGAAGTGAATCCCAACAGCTGGGTTTACATAGGTCCTGATCAATTTCCGGCGCGCACTCTCGTAGCTACCCAGCATGCCCTCGAGTGCTACAAGCGTAGTCTCAAGCTCGTCCCAGCGTGCAGCTACGGCAAGATTGGTGAGTCTTTCAAAGCCATGACCGACCACGATGTCCCCGTCATGTCCTGTCAGCATGATGCGGGTCCCAGATTTTGCGGCCAGTCCGACAAGGTCCCATGAAATGTAGAAGTTTGCTGAACTGATCGGCTCGTCGATGGCCCGGGTGATGGTTGCGGCGTCTTTCATAGGGCCCGCATTTTGACCACCTATGCAGTGAAGCATTGGGGCGGTACCGTCGGCACCCGGTTCAGGTGTCAGCGAGGCACACACGCGCGCTATCCAGCCGGATTCATCAGACTCCGGTACATCTGGAAAAACTTCGGAAAAGACTTGAAGTGGTTGTTTGTCACCGCGTGTCTTCATGGCTGCAGCAGCGCACGCCGTCACGGAGGACGAATCAAGTCCACCGCTAAGAAAAGTCCCTGTCTTGCCGGGCGGCCCTAGCCGCGTTGCCACGGCCTCGGTAAACAGGCGGCGAAAATGCGCAACTGATGCGCGGGGATCGGTCTGCGCCAATGCTTCTTCGGGCTTAAGCCGCCAATAGCTGTGCTGTTTCAATGCAGCACGGCCGACGGTCATCTGCTGCGCCGGGTGAAGCCTCTTAATGCCAGCAAGCAGATGTATCTTGTCGTCTGGAAAATGCCCAAGAAGAAAATCGAGTGCAGCATCTTTGCACAATTGGCGGGGCGCATCGTCGATCGCCAGAATAGCCCGGGGATCTGTAGCGAAGACGAAGGCCCCATCAGGACGTGCGTAGTAGAAGGGCCGCACGCCAAAGTGATCCCTGGCACAGAAGAGCTGGTTTTTGGCGGCATCGTGGAGCACGAAGGCAAAGTCGCCAAGAAAGTGATCGGTGCAACGCTCGCCCCACCTGGTGAAGGCTTGCGCAACAACCTGAACAGACGTGCTGGACGTCCGGTCAAGCCCCAGTTCAGCGCAGAGTTCTGCGTGATTGTCTAGGCGTGCATCCACTGCGATCGGCGCCTCGAGTTGGGCAATTGACTTAGAGCTGTGACTTGGAAGCGGATTGTTCTGCGTACGGCGCATCCCAAGCCCCAGATTTCCCCACAGCCCGATGGCAGAATATTCGGCGGTCCGATACTCGAGGGCGTCGTTCATCCGAAGCAGCGTTTCACGGCGTACAGTCCGCCCACTTGGATCAAACACGCCGAAGATACTGCCCATCTGACGTCTTCCTATCTTCAATGCCCCCTTGTCCGGGCGGGGTGCAGATTGAACCGCGCCAGGTACGCTGGTGGCTGATTAAATTAGGTTAAGTGGCGATGGCTTCAGTTTCCAGAACTTCTTGACCGTCTCTCATGGCTTCGCTCCACCCTATCGTCAAGCAAACCCACCGCACACCCCACGCCCATGAGTGCGGTGAAATAGACCGCTATCCCAGGGATCTGGACCGGAAAATCTGCAGTTGAGTGCAAGGCCACGAAGCCTAGGGCTGCCGCCGAAAATACAGGAATCGCTCGCAGCCTGCGTCGCCGCAGGATGCCGTTGGTAAGAATGCGAACCAGCCCGACCAACCCGATCAGCATCACCGTGACACCGGGCAAGCCCATGTCAGATGCAAACTCCAGATAGGAATTGTGTGCGCGCACCAAGCGATTGTTGGAGCCAAGGCAATCGGGGTCGCGGTAGGCTGGATAGACCTCGGAAAAGGTACCCAAGCCCCAGCCGGTGACGGGTCGGTCTTGGATCGCTCGCCAGGTGTCGGCCCAGACGCACCAACGCACGTCGGTATCGATCAGACTTATCCGGGACAGCACCGGTTCGCCGAACAGCACGAAGAACCCTACCCACGCCCCGATGATGATCGCCACCATCTGGCGCTTTGTGAACCGTCCTGTTCCACCGTTTAGCCCGGACCGTGAAGATAGCAGATGCGTGACCGCAAACCCCAGCGCCAGCGCCCCAACACCCAGAGTCACGCCCGCGCGCGACCGTGTGGTAATCAGCGTGACGACTACGAGAAACAGAAGAACGGCCATTACCATTCGACCCGTCGTGATTGGGGGCCCACTTCGCGACGCGCCATCCCGGATCATCAGATGCGCTGCCGTCACGCAGGCGGTCATGCCCAGAAAGCTGGCAGTGACATTGCGGTTGACGAAGATCCCGTTGAACGCGCCATGTCCTACGGGGAACGCGCCAAAGAAATGGATGTCAGGGAAAGCCACCTCGAGGAGGATGGATAGCGCCGTCAGAGCCAGGCCGATAACCACCAGAACCGTCAATGCAAACACCACCTCCTCGCGGCGCTGGCATAGGATCAGCATTGCTGCGAAAACAGCCAGCGGAACGATCAGGCCAGGCAGTGCCGCAATTGTAGCAGCAGGGGCCACCGAGATGGTGTGCTCAGCCATGATCCCCAAGTCCGCTAGTGTGTTCCAGACCGGATGCGTCAGTCCGTCGAAAGGGAGCGGTACAGTCTGAAGCAGGGCCCAGCCAATCGCGAGGATGCCACAGACCATTACCCAGGCAAGCGCCCGGCGGGTTGCGATAGATGGGACCCCGACCAGCAGGGTCAGCAGCAGTGGCAAAGCCAGCGCGAGAGTGGCGATCTGGCGCCAAGGCTCGGCGACGGAGCCATTCATTAGTAGGGCCAGTCCGGTCCCTATGCCGACGGCGACGATTAACGCCCGACGGGCCTGATGCTGTCCGCGTGGCGCGGCGCGACGTCGCGCTGTAGGTGTTTCGATCAGCGGAGGGGCAGACCAGTCATCATTTGTCGACACTGCGGGTTCCGGGGTTGCGGACATGGGGTTCGGGTGGGTGGACTGGCCTGATGAATACAGGTGTGGACTCGGCTTGCCATCCCGTCAAGTTCACGCATGGGGCTAAGTCATTTCCAGTCGGCGATCTCAATCGGATATGTAGGGCACCTCGATTTTTGACCATTTTTGTTCTTCATCCCGATCTTGGCCTTGGCGCGGACCAAGCCGATCGTGCGCACCAGCGTGCCGCCCATGTCGTTGGCCTGCGCGCCGAAGATGTGCTCGACCCGGACCCGCACCGTCGATTTGGTCCGGTTGCTGCCCTTGCGGTGGATGTGGCTGGTCAGCTTCGCGGCCTTCAGCTTCGCTTCCATTTTCTCGGACCGATAGGCCGCATCCGCCCAGACGCCGGAGCCGGTGTTGCCGCGCATCAGCAGGTTATCCACCGCCTGGCTGTCGTGCAGGGCCGCATCGCTGACGTGGTAGCGCCGCACCAGCTTGTGCGTGCGGTCCACATTCACATGGTTCTTGTAGCCGTAATGGCTTTTGCCATGTTTTTGGGTCCACCGCACGTCTGTATCCTTCTGCGACCGCATTGCAGGCTTGTCGGCCCAGCCCTCAGGCGTCTCGCCCGCCTTGATAGCCTGGTTTTCATCGTGGGTGTTGTGGTTGCGCGGCACCGGAACGATGGACGCATCCAGGATCTGACCGCCCCATGCGATGTAGCCCAGCCGCGCCAGATGGCCGTCGAACTGCTTGAACAGCGCCTCCACCATGTCCGCCTTCGCCAGAGCCTCGCGATACAGCCAGACCGTCTTGGCGTCCGGAACAGGGTCCCCAAGACCCAGTCCCAGGAACCTCATGAACGACAGCCGGTCGCGCACCTGATACCCGATCTGGTCGTCCGACAGGTGCAGAGTGCGCTCAACATCTACGTCTTGAACATCAGAACCACGTCCATCGGCTTGCGCCCCGCGCGCGATTTTCGCTCCGCCTCCGGCTTGCGCCAGACCCGCTCAAGCCCCGGGCGAAACTCGTCCCATGGCACGACGGCGTTGATCTGGACCAGAGGATCCCTCTTGGAGTCCAGGCTCGCATATCGGTCTGAAAGATCAAAGAAGCCCATCTGTGCCATTGTCAAACCCCAAGCGAAGGACCGTCCATGGCATCATACCGCCGCCGCAAGATTGGGGCAATTTTTCAAGGTGCCCTGTAGCGATAAATTCTTAGGTGCGCATGATAATGCGCCCCACTCCTGAACATTTTTGGAAACACACTATGACGAGGCAGCGATGTCGACACAGCATGAAAAGTAAGCTAAAACATTATAAATTTTCGATCTTCAGAAAGATTTTAGGGCATTTCTGGGGTGATACTTCTGAGTTTTTAGGGGTCTGATGATGAACATGAATGACCGTTCGACACTGATGGCGCTTGTAGTGGCAGTGACTGTAGTCAGCGCCCCTCCGGGGCTGCACCCATCCTTAGCTCAAGACATGATTGCTCGCTTGCCCGCCAACGTTACAGAGGTGCTTGCCCTGCCACCCGATTCCCTTTCTCAATTCGTTCAGAGCCTTACAGCCGATGAGTTGGCTGCCATTCTGTCAACCGCCATGCCGGATCAGCAGCGCGCCCTAATTACTGCACTCTCCTCCGAGGATCGGACGGCCGTTCTGGCTGGCCAAGCACAGGCGAATACCGATCCCTCCCCGCTGGCAGGACTCATCGCTGACATGATCACTGCCGACCCACGGACGACCGAGCAGATTATCGCGCAGGTAAGGCAAGCCATGCCTACCACAGCCCTCTCTCCGCTTGCCAAACAGAAGACCTTCGCCATCGCGAGTCGATGCGCGCTGGCCGATCAGGCTGCGTTAACCGGAATGGTTCTAGCAAACACAGCCTTTGACACTGGCGCAGCCGATCGGCTCGTCCAGTTCGGCAACACCGCCGACGAAGTCTGCGCTGTCAAACTGGCGCGCAGCATAGCTAACATCACCGAGACGGCAGACGAGACCATAGCGACCTCCTTGGAGGTGGCGCTGGCCCTCGAAGGTGGCCGTATGGGGAATTTGGTCAGTGCGATGCGAGGCGAAGTGGAGGTTGCTGCGACACCCAGGCCCCCAGCCGCCCCGCCGGCTGGCCCGATCATCGCGCCCGCAGGCGTGGGTGGGGCGGGCTCGGCCCCAGGATCTACCCCGGGCAGTTCGGCCGGCGAAAATGCGATCTTTGCCCAAAACGGTCAGAACGGTGGTTTCCCAGGAAACGGTCAGAACGGTGGTTTCCCGGGAAACGGGGGTAACAATCCGTTTGTGGGTGGCCAAAATGGTGAAGATGCGTCGCCGACCAACTGAGCATGGATGAGCGCGATTTTTGATCGTTTGTCCGCTGCCTTCAACGTAGGCCAAGTGACGTCGATCTCATCGCGAGCATGCTGTCATAATGAACAGATACCGGTCGGCACTGCCGCCATTTCCCTGACCACCTCCCATCCGCTCACAGGGTTGTATCCGGACAAGCTCTGTAGGTGCTTCATTGAACGAGGCCTCAGATGAACCGATACGGCAGCGACCCCTTCAGACGGCCGGAGCAACCCTCTCCCGACGGCACGCCGGAGCTGGACCTGCGCAAGCTGCTGGCAATCCTGCGCCGCAATTGGCGCTTCATGGCCTTTGCAACACTGGTGGGGATCCTACTGGGAGTGGCCCAGATCGCGACCACGACCCGTCTTTACACAGCCGCTGTCGATATCGATATCGGTCGGTCGGAGGATACAGTCACCTTCCAAGACTTCGCGGGCGTCGCCTCCACGATGCCCATGATAGAGATCGAAACCGAGCTTCAGGTGCTGCGTTCGGAGCAGATCGCCGAACGGGTCGTCCGCGCGTTGGATCTGCATCAGGATCGTACCTTTGCCATCACGCCCGAGACCGGCGTAGGGCGTGCGCTTGGGTATATGATCGGACAGGCTGTCCGGGGTGTTATGATGGTACGCAGCCTTCTGACCGAAGAGATTGCGGCCTTGCCTCCACCTGAACTTACCAAGGAAGAGTTGGAAAACCGTGCAATCGAGGGTGCGGCCCTGCGCATGCGCGCTAACATGTCGGTCGTTAATGTGCGTGCCAGCCGAATCTTGCAGATTCGTTATACATCGGCCTCGCCCATTCTTTCGGCGCGAGTCGCCAATGCCATCGCGCAAGCCTATATGGACGACAAGCTTCAGGCCTCCGACGTAGCCGCGCAGCGTGCGATTGACTGGCTGCAGCAGCGCCGGGATCAATTGCGCGAACAGACCGAACGGCTGACTCAAATCGCCGAACGGTTCCGGGCGAATAATAATCTGATTGGTGTCGACCTCGACCGCACCACGGACCCCGAACTGGACCGCCTCACACAAGATCTGGTTGCAGCGCGCACAGAACTGATCGACCTCGAGGCGCGCGACCGACGCCTGACAGAGATCGTTACAAACGGAGACACTACTGCTGTCGCGCGTGAAACGGCGACACAGGGGATCACGGCCGAACTGCGTAGTCGCTACCTAGAGGTTCTGCGCAGCTACAACAATCTGGCATCGAGTCTGGGCGACGACCATGAACAGACCCAGCGTCGCTTGCGTGAACTGCGCGATATCGAAGGCCTGATGTTTGAAGAGATTCGGCGAAGTGCACAACTGATCAGGGATGATATCCGCGCCACGCGAGAGCGTGTTACCAGCCTCGAGACCGCATTTGCTGCGGCCTCCGAGCGAACTGAAACGGACCAGACCGTCTTGACCGAGTTACGGCAGATGGAACGCAACGCCGAAGCCGCTCGCACTCTCTTTGCTAGTTTCCAGCAGCGGCTTCAAGAAGCCTCGCAGCGCCAGGAAATCCCCACCTCGCAGGCGCGCTTTCTCAACCGCGCACGCCCTCCTGGCGGGCCCAGTTCGCCCAACGCCCCTCGGATCCTGGTATTCAGCGCCGTTCTAAGCTTGCTGTTTGCTGTATCCCTCGTGGCCTACCGCGAATGGCGCGATGACCGTGTCCGATCCGAAGAGCAAGTGCGCGAGATGCTGGGGCTGGAATATCTGGGTGAATTGCCGGTGATCAAAGGAGCTGCGCACACTGTTCCAGCGCACCTTCTGGATTTGCTTGATGCGCGCAAGCAGACGACACATCTGCCTAAAATTATGACCTTTGCCGCGGACAAGCCCTTGTCGAACTTTGCTGAAACGCTGCGGACAGGAAAGATCAGCTTGTCGCTGCACCAAGGCAAAACCGATCGAACGCCTAAAATCGGTTTCGTGTCCTGTGTTCCGGCCGAGGGCAAGACGACAGTTGCTGCGAACTTTGCCAATCTTCTGGCCCAGCAGGGCGCGCGGGTCCTACTGATCGATGGAGATATGCGCAACCCGGGTTTGACCCAGTCGATGGGGCGTCCCTTCGATGCGGGGCTTGTCGATGTCCTGCTAGACAAGAAGGACTGGCGCGAGGTCCTTTATACAGTCGAGGAAACCGGGCTGCACGTCATCCCCAACAGCAAGACGCGGGCAGTCTACACGGCTGAATTGATCGGTGGCTCCGCAATGTCGCAGCTCCTGGATCAGGTGGAGCGTGAGTACGATTTTGTCTTACTCGACCTGCCCCCGCTGGCGGCCGTGGTCGATGCCCGAGCAGTCTTGGACCGGCTGGACGGTATATTCTTTGTGCTGAAATGGGGCAGTACCCGGCTGGAAATGGTGAACGGGGTCCTTCGCGCCGACTCGCGGCTTCGCGAGAAGTGCCTTGGAATGTTCCTTAATATGTATGAGCCAAAGAAGGCCCAGGCATACGGCGGCGGCAAGAATGATCGCTACTACTCGGCGCAGTACAGCCGTTACTATCAGGACACCTGAGAGCGATCTGGATGCGCACGGTCTTTTTCAGAGTGCTTGCGGGGCTGGCGCTGATTGCAGCGGTGGTGATGTCCTGGACGCAACTCGGCCAGTATACGGCGTTGGAGACCTCTGCCGCTCTGGCCGCCGAGGTGCGGGAGGGACGATCCGAGTTGGGCGACTTGCCTCGCCTTCGACCCCTGCTACAGGCCGCCGCGAACACAGGGTGTGGGTTGCTGCGTGAGGGGTCCATCGTGACCCTGCAGCTCTATGTCGTCGGGCTGCACGCTCGGGCGATCAACGCCAATCCGCTGTTGCCTGCCGCTGATCCGGACCTGACGGCCGTACGCAGGGATACACGGCAGACGTTGGAACGAGCGCTGGCCTGCGCCCCTCTGAACGGCGAGCATTGGCTCAGCCTTGCGCTGATCGACCGGAGCTTGGGTGCAAATCCGGCACAAATTGCGACACATCTGCAGATGTCGGAACGCTATGCGCCACACGAAACCTGGATCGGTCTTCGCCGGGACAGCTTGTTTTGAGGCGGGGTGAGACGGAGCGGACTCAGCTGATCAGTGCCTGTCTCCCACGCGGAACAACAGTGTGCCAAGATCTGGGATTGATGCGGTCTTGAACCATCAGATACTTGTACGGTGCCTGGTTCCATCGGACGATTCGTGATGTCATGTTATCCAGCACAAAGTCGGTGTCGCCGATCTGAACCAACAGAACAGCATGAAAGACACCGTCACGCATACGCACAACGGCGACGCGGAGGTCACGGCTGGGCCATCCCCGGGCTATAAGCTCAGCGCGCTTTTGCAGTGCATACTCCTCGCAATCGCCTTGTGTCACACCGATCTCCCATCTGTCGGGCCCGGCATCCGGCCGAGGACTGATAGCACGGTTAACCTTCAGGTTGACTCGGACGACTTCGGTGAACTGCTCGCGAGTTGACAGGGCCGGAACGCGCCCGTCTGCCTTCACATCGCATTGACCAGGGTTTAGAATGCAAAATCGAACATGCGCCAGGACCGGACGCCGTGGCGTTAGGTCAAGCGCGGCGTCGATTGTCTGGGAATGTATTAGGGGGCGTTGGGCTGCGGCAACGTGCGGCGATGTACCAATCCACAGCATCGCCGCTAGCGTCAGTGCACGGATCCCAGTACGTAGATGGGTGCGGACCAACCGCGCCAAACCCTTCGATCCTGTGCCTCGGAAGTCAATCTTCTGCTGTCCGTACGCCATTACAAGCCCTTCAGGATCTTACTCTAAGGAAATTTTAGATGCATAATCAAGCGGTTGAATGGCGAGAGTAAGACAACTCTGTGGCGACTGCGGAAAAATTTGGACAGACCGAAAGCATGACGATTGCGGCTCCAAACATGGATTCGGGGCGGCAGCTTTTCAGGCTCGCCTATCAGAAGTAAAACCCCTGTCCTTGTGATCTGTCAGAGCGTTGTCGTGACCGTGTGCGGAAACGGCCTTGTCATGTTGCCCAATCCAGCCTGTAATTCTGCTTGCGCCGTCTCTGATTGCGTCTCTTCCCGAATGTGGAATCGTGCATGAAGCATGATCGCAAGGAAAAAGCTGCATACAAGGAGGACGGTAAGGGTCAGAAATACAATCAGAAGTAGAAACATCATAAACTGCTCTTTCTTAAGGCGAGTCGTTTCCTCACTGTGACACATGAACACTTGATAAAGCGACAAAAATATGGCCCTAAGTCGAGGTATATTCGACAAAATCTATCTAAAGATGCATGGTTTCAACGACCCAGGCAAGCTGGCCAGACGACCAGTCATGGCTGGAAAAGTGCCAGTCTGAAAGCCCTTCCCGACATATTTAACTGATTTCGTTAACAAATCGTTTCTGAAAAGACTGGTTGGAAAATACCAGGGGAATTGCTATACGTACATAAATTTTCATTAGGTGCCGCAGAGCTCAAAGTAGAATGGACCACATCCCGCTGAAGCCCATTCCCATTACGGTGTCCGGGCTGTGTGGCGATTGTCGGATTTGTGTATCGAGCGACGCTATGAAACTGTGAAGGCACATATGATTTCACAATGCTGTTTCAGTTCGGTCTTAACGCATTGCCTGCACGATCTGGCGCCGGGCCACGTAGAATTTTGATAGCTGGAATTTGAGGCTCAGATGAATGTCCTTCTTACTCCCACCGCATTCTTCGGCCTGCTGGCGATTTCGTTCATAATCTGCGGGGCAGTTATTGTCCTATATCCGTTCCTTGTTCGGTACCTCCGCGACCGGGATGACCTCGCAAGCGTTCAGTCTGCGCATGAGCGTGTCACACCGCGTCTCGGTGGAGTCGGGATCCTTACATCCAGTCTGATCGCGCTTCTACTGCTGGTCCCAGATGACAAGGCACAGTTTTTTGCCCTGTTCTCCCTTACCCTCACTCCGGTCTTCGCAGCCGGGTTTGCCGAAGATATGGGCTGGCGGGTCAGTGCCAACCATCGCTTGGGTGCCGCTGCTGCATCGGCTGGTCTGGTGATGGTGCTCCTGAAGTTATGGTTTCCGCTGACTGGTCTTCTGTGGATAGACCTGCTTCTGGGCTTTACGCCATTTGCGATCGCATTGACGCTGCTATGGGCGACCGGGATCTGTCATGCCTTCAATCTGATCGACGGGGTCAACGGTCTGGCTGGCGCCACAGGTTTACTGATCGCCGCAGGCATCGCGGTGGTCGCTGACAACGCCGGGGCGCATGGATTTGCAACAGTCGCCTTTGCGCTGGTTCCCGCGCTGATAGGGTTTTTGATGTTCAACTGGCCGTTGGGGCGGATCTTCATGGGGGATGCCGGCGCATATACCTTGGGTCATGTACTGGTCTGGTTAGCCATCGGCTTGGCTTGGCATAACGCCGATACCTCAATCGTCGCGATGGCGCTGATGTTCTTCTGGCCCGTAGCGGACACACTGCTTGCCATAGCACGCCGACGCCGCGCGGGCCGCCGCTACAACACACCGGACCGGCTGCATTTTCATCAGCTCGTTATGCGAGCGCTGATGCTGATATCCCATGGTCGAATGAGCAAGGGCGTGGCGAACTCTGCGACAACCCTGGTCCTGCTTCCGTTCGTGGCGGCCCCAATCTTTGCGGCGGTGTATCTGTGGGACCGACCACTGGCAGCTCTGATCGCCTGGGTCGTCTTTGGTGTGCTGTTTGTGACCAGCTACATGGGCGGCATCCGCAGTGTCCGTGGTGCCAGATGGCGCAAGGCTGCACGTCGGCTCGCCAAACAGTCCGGCCGCCCCCATGGACAGTTCGTCGAAGTTGCATCGCTGACGACTACTATGGTTGGCCATCCCGAAAACACGGGTCCGGACGATAACCAGTCCTCCATTTCGCGCTCGAACCGCAGGCCGCAAATCATCTGATTCCGAAACCACAGCACTGATCGTGTTGGCAGTAATCTATAGAAGTCAGGCAGAGAAGCGCTATCCTGGGTCGGAAAGATACAGTCGGCCAACAGCTTTTCAGGCCACTCGCACTGGATACATATCCAAGGCAAAATAAGGAGAACATAATCTTGAAGAGGAATGAGGGTTTTCCGATCCTCATTGAATATGCTAACAAATTATCAAATGGATCAAGAACCTAAAGAATCTCTTTTGGAGAAACCCTTTCGGCATGTGCCTTCAGAAGTGGAAATGCGGATAGTGTCGCCTGGAACCAGCATAAAATTCTGCGCGGCGCACCTGCGGACGACTGCGTCAAGGACTGACGGTCACTAGATGTCCGGCTATTTCAGAACGTCCCTTCGAATCGAAAATATGCCATCGCTCCCGGAAAGACTTGATCGCGGATGTGCTGATGCCTTCAGTTCATAACGTACTGATTGTAAACGATACCAGAGTCGATCAGCACCATGGGTGCACTGCAGTTATGACGGCCCTCGAACGTATGCTTGAAGAGCAGGGTCTGACAGTTGCCGTTAGGTGGCCAGCGCATTTGGATTGGCGTGCAGACTCTGACTTCGCCCACGCATTGGAGCGTTCTCACCTAATTGTGGTCAACGGCGAGGGCACGATCCATCATGACCGTCCTGCAGGGCGCCGGTTGCTGGAGCTCGGCAGAGTTGCTCGGGCTGCGGAGATACCTGTGGCATTGGTCAATACGGGATGGGAAGCGAACAGCCCTGAGTTGACCGCAATGCTGTCAGATTTTTCACTCGTTACAGCCCGCGATAGCGCCAGCGCGGCAGCTATGCGGGTCGATGCTTCCGAAGTGCGTGTGGTGCCAGACCTGAGCCTGTGCACACCGTCGCCGGCTGATCCACCGCAGCGACAGCATATCGGCTTTACCGACAACGTGGTGCGCAAGCATGCTCTGGATCTTGAGCTACTACGCCGCAAGATCCAAGGCCACCCGATCTCGATCCACCATCGTCAACCGAAAGCCGCATTTCTGCGGGCCGGCCTCTCCTTGAAGCAGGATCTGGCTGCCCCCTTGAGAATTGTACATAGTTTGGCGGCGCGTCATGTGCTCTGGCAGGCCTCACATGACGATTTGGCGCGCTTTGTAGGTGATCTGGCCGGCCTAACCTTACTGGTCTCGGGGCGATTTCATGCTTGCACACTGGCTCTCGTTGCTGGAACGCCTTTTGTCGCGCAAGCCTCAAATACCGGAAAAATCGCGTCATTCGTCCGAGATGCTGGTCTTGAAACCTTCCGTTCGACAGTGCCCGATGACCCTGCAATTCTGCTTGAGATAGCCGCGCAAGGCTGGAGTGCGCACGAGGACGACGCACGCCGTGCATATCTCGCCGACGCTAGGGCTTCGGCCGCGCGTCTTGCTGTCGACCTACGGGCTCTTGTGTCATGACTGCCAAGCCACAGGAGTCCATCCTGCGCCGTAAGGATCGCAGCCGAGCATGGTGCTGGGCACGGGATGTGGCTGCGGACGGCAGCATCTGGCGTATGGAAGTGTTCAAGACCTGTTTAGCACGGGCCGAACGTATACCCGGTTCCATGGATGCACCGGACCAGCGTCACCGCCACCGATGGCGGGACAGACTTTTCTTCTTTGTCGGGGTTCTCAGTGGGGCCGTAGCACTGGCCATATGGCTGTTGTACCGGCGGGGTAGTAGCCGCCTTCCGCCGGGCACCGTGCGCATCGTGGCAGTTCATGGTGAAGTCTCGACCCGAACTCGGCATGTCTTGGCTGCCCTTAATCTCGCCGACCCTCCGATTGCGGCGATCATCCTGCTAGGGCGGTCACGCAACCATTCGCGTGTGGTTGAGCGTCTGTGGTCCAAACAGGGGTTCGGTCCTTTGCCGCCGCTGGTAGTTCCATATTCCCGCGCGGCCGTATTCGCAGCCCTAGCCGATTTTCCGAACCTGTGGCGCGACGGGTGGCGGACGGCAGCGCGGGGCCCAGGCCATCCATCGGTGATCGAATGGACCGCCGCTGGGTTCCGAGCGTGGTATGGTGCAGTTATGATGCGGTGGTGGACCCTGCAGGCGGTGCGTCCTGGCTGCGAAGTCATCTTCGGGATCACTGGAACGGCTGATACGGCGCTGCTGGAGCGGGCGATCCAGACTGGTGGCGGGCACACCGTCCATGCGGTGCACGGACAACTGGTCGGCCCCAATCTGCTGGGTTTCTCGGACCTAGCCCTGTTCCGTTCGCAGCACGACGCCATGGCAATGTCGCGATGCAACAGCTACGGTCGTGCAACAATTCAGGCCACATTGCAGGCGAAGCCAACACGCGGCGCCCGTGGACTTTTGCTGTTAACTAATCTGGCGCATCCCATGAACCCGCGTTTCAAGCGTGCAGGAATTTCCGACGAACTTGCCGTTCTGACAGTCGCCGCTGAAGTGGCGCGTCGGCTGGGACCCGAGGCTGAGCCGATGTTGTGGAAACCTCATCCAGTCATTGCCAGCCTGCCGGATGACCAGGCCGCGGCTCTACGGCGCTGCGCTGCAGACCTCGGGTGGCGAGAATTGCACGCCGATACCGCCGCCTATAGCGAGCTCGCAGCCAAATGGGTCGTCGCCACACCGTCCACGGTGGCACTTGACCTGTTGCAGGATGGGATCCTGTCTGTCATCGTCGATTTTAACGGTACGCTTCTCGATACCGCGCTTTCGGAGATGCCCGTGTCTGAATGTACAACAGAAGATCTGCTCCGTGTTTTGCAGTCTCTGGACGATCCCGCTGTATACTCCACGATCTATGCCAGGACTTGGGCGGCGATTGGCCCCGCCGCGCCTCTCGATTTGACCCAACCCTTGTTCTAGCGGCATCCCATGTGGCCCTATTTCGCTGTTTTTGCCCCGATAGCATTTATGTCGACAATTACGCAGCCGCGACGCATCTATCCGGTTTTCTGGTCCCTGATGTTCGTGGTGATCGTGATCTTCGTTGGCCTGCGCCATCATGTCGGCATGGACTGGAACAATTACCTAATTATGATCCGGCGAGCCAATATCGGCGAGTGGACCGAATCTTTCAATGTCGCCGAACCCGGATACGCGACGCTTTTGTGGGTATCCGGGCAGCTGGACTGGGGCGTCTACGGTACTTATCTGGCCGGCACTCTGATCTTTGCCGCGGGCCTATTCCGTTACGCTCGTACTACGCCCTACCCTTGGATTGCACTGACCGTGGCAATGCCATTCCTGGTGATCGTGGTGGCCATGAGTGCGGCTCGCCAAGCCGTAGCGATCGGCGTGCTGCTGTGGCTCGCCGCCGTTTGGCAGCGGTCGGGACTGGGGTGGCGGGTCGCTTTGATCTTGCTGGCGACGAGCTTTCATACCAGTGCTGCCGTCTTCCTGATCTTCGCGGTGCTCGATTTGCGGGTGCGCGCCTGGATCAAGGTGATCGCCATTGCGGTGGCTGGGGCCCTTCTAACTTATATCATGATCACGACTGGGCGCGCAGATTACTATGATAATGTCTATGCGACGGGCCAGACCGAGTTGACGCAGTCATCTGGAGCGATCTTCCACACCTTGTTGAACGGTGGGCCCGCTCTGTTGGCTTTCGCGCTCGGTCGGCGGTTCCGGAATATTCTGCTGCCGGATCGATTCCATGTGAACATGGCCTTCGCGTCCATCGTACTCGTCCTTTTGGTGCCCTTCGCCTCGGCGGCGGCGGGTCGACTGACCCTGTATCTCTTCCCCGTTTCGATGATGATCTTCTCAAGCCTGCCCCTAATTGTCGAAAGCGCTGGATCGCGCTCAATGCTGCGGCAAGTGACGGCGGCGCTAATGCTACTACTTTTGACAGTTTGGCTCAACTTCGGGAATGCTGCGATCGCTCATCGAGTGTATTCGAACGCCCTGTTCGTTGATCCGTATTTGCTAGTGCTCTGTTGCCGATGATCCCCCCTCTCGAGGCTCTGCGCATGGTAATGCCACATCTTGGCTTCTGGTCGGCGATTGCTCTGGCATCGGCGATCACCTTTCTACTGGCACGGTTGTCTTGGGGCTGGTTCGAAGCCCCACTGATCGCGCGCGGGCGGTGCGCCAGCTGGCGAGCAGCTGTCGGCAGACCCCTCGCTGCGAAGTCGCGCTGATATGCGCAAGATGATTGCCATCCTGATCCTGCCGCTGCCATCGGTGCTGAAGGTGCTCGTAATGCGGCACCTGATGGGCTTCCGGATCGGGCGCGGCGTGCGGATCGGGTTCAGCCTGGTCCTGCCCGACCGGGCCGAGATCGGTGACCGTGTTCGGATCGGACATTTCAACCTGATCGCCGGGATGCGATCGCTGACCATGGGCGATGATTCGGTGATCGGCTTTGCCAATATCGTTCTTGGTGGCCGCGAGGTTAGGCTGGGCGACGGGGCCGTGATCGGCCGCCTGAACGAGATCAATTCAATCCTGAACCCCCTGGTCCGGGGCATCCCCGAGCCTGTGCTCATCCTCGGCCGCCGGGCGATAGTGACTGCGTGGCACAAGATCGATTTCACCGACAGGGTCGAGCTGGGCGAGTCGGTCGTCCTCGTCGGCAGGCTGTCAAACATCTGGACTCACAATCGGCAAGACATTGGCCCCGTTACGATCGGGTCGGGGTGCTATCTTGGATCGGGCATCCAGATTGTGCCGGGCGCGGCGGTTGGGGCATCCTGCGTCGTAGGGCTGGGTGCCATCATCACCCGTAAGTTCGACGATGCTGGCGTGCTACTGGCGGGCGTGCCGGCACGGGTTGTGAAACCCCTCGATACCGAGGGGCGCCGCTTGGTGGAATATCCGACCCGACCCGACCTCGATGGCTACGGCGACTTGGACGGCTTGACTGGACACGACAGGGCCGGGTTGTGAATGTCCTGTTCGCCATCAAGTCGATGACGGTCGAGGGGGGCGGAGCCGAGAAAGTGCTGGCGGCCGTCGCCAACGGCTTGGTGGCGCGCACGCACCGCGTGGGGGTGCTGACCTTTGATCATCCGGGGCCAAGCTTCTTTCAACTGGCCCCGACGATCCAGCGCTATGAAATGGCCTGCAACACGCCCGGCACACCGACCAATCCGCTCGCCTTCCTGCGCGCCGTGCCACGGATACGCCGCACGGTGCGCGAATTTCGTCCCGATGTTGTGATCGGGTTCATGCATTCGATGTATGTGCCGCTGTACTTTGCGATGTACGGCATTCACATTCCCATGATCGCATCAGAACATACTGAGGCCCGCCACTACCAAGGGCGCCCGCTCCAGCGAGTTTTGCGTCGCCTGCCCGAGCGCAGCGCAGTCTTTCGAACCGTCGCCTCGGTGCAGGCCCGGCAGAGCTTTCTCGACAGCAACGGCGGCGACAGCATGGTAATTCACAACCCAATCAGCCTTCTAGCGTTTACGGCAGGACGCAGCACACAACCATCCACGCCGCCCTCGATCCTAACGCTCGGCAGCTTCAGAGCCGAAAAGGACCACGCCACCCTACTAACCGCCTTTGCCGAGGTCGCACCCGAGTTTCCCGACTGGCGGTTGCGGCTGGTGGGCGACGGGGCACTGCGCCCCAGGCTGGAAGCGCAGCGCGCAGCCTTGCGGCTCGAAGACCGGGTCGAGATGCCCGGCTTCACCCGCGATGTCGCCGCCGCCTATGCCGGGGCACGCTTCCTGGTGCTGCCCTCGCGCTACGAATCCTTCGGGCTGGTCGCGGCAGAGGCGTTGGCCTCAGGCCGGGCGGTACTCGGATTCGACGATTGCGCCGGGCTGCGCGAGATCGTCAGCGACGGAGTCAACGGGCTTCTGGTACCGGGGGTGTCCGACTCCACGGCGCGGGCGAGCCATCTGGCCGCGGGCCTGCGCCGCCTGATGGCGGATCCCGACCTCTGCGACCGACTGGGCGCCGCTGGCCCGGCGGCCGTGACGCGGTTCGACCTCGACGCGGTTCTGGACCGTTGGGAAGAGGTGATCGGCATGGCCGTCCAGCCTCAGGGGCAATCCAGCCGACCGAGCGGCAGGCCCTGAACGATGTGTGGCATCGCTGGATTCCTTGATCCCTCTGCGCGCCTCGGTTCAACCGAAGCACGGGCGAGGCTGCGTGGCATGACGCAGGCCATCGCGCATCGCGGCCCGGATTCCGACGGACATCTGACCGAAAGCGCGGGAACGGGTGGAGTTTGGGCGGGGCTAGGACACAGGCGACTGTCGATCCTGGATCTGTCCCCAAATGGGGCACAGCCTATGGCGTCGGCTTGCGGGCGCTATGTGATCGCCTTCAACGGCGAAATCTACAACTACCGCGACCTGCGGTCGGAACTGGAGGCTGCGGGGGCAGGCCCCTGGCGCGGCCACGCGGATACCGAGGTTCTGCTGGCCCTGATTGCCCGACACGGGGTCGCCGCCGCCTTGCAGCGCTGCGACGGGATGTTCGCGCTGGCACTTCTGGACCGCGAACGTCGTATCTTGACACTAGCGCGTGACGCCTTTGGCGAGAAGCCCCTCGTCTACGGTATGTGGGATGGCGTGGTGCTATTCGGTTCCGAACTCAAGGCGCTGCGCGCTTGGCCTGGCTTCGCCCCGGACGAGGATGCGGAGGCGCTAACCGAATTTTTTGCCTATGGCTGCATCCCGGCACCGCGGACCATCCATCGCGGTGTGTTTAAGCTGCCACCCGCGCACCTGCTAGACCTCGACGCTACAGCGCTGCGCACTGGCCAGATGCCCAATCCCCACCCTTGGTGGGACATGGTGGGATCAGCACTGGCGGCCCGAGCACAGCCTTTCACAGGCGATTCTGCCGAGGCCGCAACTGCGGTCGGCGCGGCGCTGGCTCGGTCGGTGGCGCGTCGGATGGTTTCGGATGTACCGCTAGGCGCGCTGCTGTCTGGTGGGATCGACAGCTCACTGACCACAGCGTTGATGCAGGCGGCATCCGACCGCCCCGTCAAAACCTTCACTATCGGCATGGATGCCGAAGGCTATGACGAATCCCCGCAAGCTGAGGCCGTTGCCCGGCACCTCGGAACCGAACACCGCACCCTGCGTCTGACCCCGACCGAGGTTCAGTCAGCAATACCGGAACTGGCCGGGGTCCACGACGAACCATTCGCGGATAGCTCGCAATTGCCGACCTTGCTAGTCGCTCGCATGGCGCGGTCTGAGGTGGCGGTTGTCTTGTCGGGCGACGGCGGCGACGAAATTTTCGCCGGTTACAACCGCCATTTCGTCGTACCGCAGATGTGGCGGCGGCTGGCAGGCTGGCCCGTAGGGCTACGCGGCATGGCGGGTGCTGGCCTGGGCGCTGTCCCGCCGGGCCTTCTGACCGGGGCGGTGCGTCTGGCTGGCCCACTGGCGCCGCGCGACCTACATGCGGGGCGCGCGGGCGAAAAACTGCACAAGCTGGCGAGCCTGATAGGCGCGCCCGATCCCTCGGCGCTGCACGACCGGCTGCTGCGCACCGGCGATCCGCGCGCCGTTCTGGCCAACCGGGGGGATTGCCCACCACTGCCCGCGCGCGCCGATCCACGCACCGCGGATTTGCCGCTGGCCGAGGCGCTCATGCTGTTCGACACCGGGCAATACATGCCTGATGACGTACTCGCCAAGGTGGACCGCGCCAGCATGGCAGTCAGCCTCGAAACTCGCACGCCGTTCTTGGAACGCGAGCTGTTTACCTTGGCCTGGAGCCTGCCCATGAGTCTGAAGGTGCAGAACCGCACAGGCAAGGCGGTGCTGCGGGACCTGCTGTACCGTCACGTCCCCAAAGATTTGGTGGACCGTCCCAAGGCTGGCTTCACCATGCCTGTCGGCCGCTGGCTACGTGGCCCGCTAGCAGACTGGGCCGAAAGCCTGCTGAATGTAAACGCCCTGACCCAGAGCAGCATCTTCGACGTTGAATCCGTGCGCCGTCTGTGGAGTCAGCATCGCACCGGTAGCAGAAATCACGAGACGGCTCTGTGGGCGGTGCTGATGTATCAGGCATGGCGAGCGGACCAGACAGTCGCGCGAGGATTGCCATGCGTCGGCAATTGATCAAGATCGGTGGTGATGTAGCGCTGGTGAGGCTGGCTGGGATGGGGGCAGGCTTCTTGCTGACCATTGTCTTTGCACGCACGCTGGGGGCGGAGGGCTTGGGGATCTACGGCTACACCCTTCTGTTGCTTATGATGGCCTCGGTTCCGGTCTCGAATGGCTGGGGCACCCTGCTGTTGCGGGCGGTCTCGGGGGCGATGGCAAACGGAACCTGGCGCGCAGCGCGCGGCATTCAGAGGATCGCCACCATGGCGGCGGTCGCTATGGCCCTGATGGCGGGGTTGGCGGGGTTGGCTTGGGTCCACATGTGGCCCGGCAGCTGGCTGAATCCGGCGATGGCTGTGACTTTGTCGGTGATCCTGCTGTGCGACCAGCTATCGGCACTGCGGCTGGCAGCGTTGCGGGGGCTGGGCCATCCGGTCTGGGGGCAGATGCCCGAGACGCTGCTGCGCCCCGGCCTGGTGCTGGCGGTATTCCTGACCGCCGGCTGGGTGACCGGAACGGCTGACGTTGCGCTGGCTCTGGGCGCGTTGCTGGTGGCAGCGCTAGTCGCCTTTGGCGTGGGTGCGCTGATCCTGCGCCGCAAGGCGCCTGCGCACTTCATCACCGCCGAACCTGAGACGGCTGCAGGCCCTTGGAGCCGTGCCGCGGGGCTTCTAGCAACCAATTCGGGGCTAGTGATCTTGAATGGACAGGTCGATTTTCTGGCGCTCGGCCTGCTCGCAAGCGCCGCCGATCTGGGCCATTACCGAGTGGCGATGCAGATCGCCCTTGTCTCGGCCTTTGGCTACACCGCGCTGAACATGATCGCCGCACAGCGCTTTGCCTATCTCTTCGCCGCTGACGACCATGTCAGCCTACAGGCCACCGCGACCTTTCTGGCCCGCCTCGCCTTTGTGATGACCTTGCCGCTTCCGGTCCTTTTCTGGTTCTGGGGCGAAGTGATCCTCGAGACCGTTTTTGGACCAAATTTCGTCATGGCTCTGACACCAACCCTGATTTTACTGAGTGTCCAATCGATCAGCGCAGCCTGCGGGTTTGGCATGACACTAATGACTATGGGCGGCGCCGAGCGCGAGATACTTCCGATCACGCTGTTCGGCGTTGTCCTGAATGGCGTGGGCTGCTTGTTGCTCATCCCCGTTCTGGGACTTGCAGGGGCTGCCCTGGCCACCCTGCTGTCCCAAACCCTTTGGAACCTTACCGTCACATGGCGGCTGAAGCGACGGTTCGGCCTCGACGCGACGTTGTCGGGATTGTTTGCTGGACCACCGCCTGACAACGACCGGTAGCAGAACCGGAGGTCTCACGGATGATCTATCTACACATCGGCATACATAAGACCGGTTCGACCAGCCTGCAGGACTTCCTACAGAAGCGGGCGGCTGATCTGGTCGGATGCGGTTTGCATATGTTCACAGGCGCGATCTTCTCGAGCAATCACATCGAACTGAGCTACCCCCCGAAAATCGTACAGTGACGGAAGCTACGATCTGAGGTCTGCTGATCCCCAAGACGAGGAGAACAGACATGTCGAAACGCAGGAACCA
>JBKBOF010000020.1:0-29700 GCA_046294955.1 Paracoccaceae bacterium | reverse complement strand
ACCGCCTGGATGCCGTGAAAGATCTCGTCCAGCCGGGTGGCCCGTTCGCCCGCCTGATTGCGCAAGTGTATTGCCTTGCGCCGCAGATAGCGCCGCAGGATCGCTGCCGGCAGGATCAAGAGCGGCGTGCCCAAAACGGCGGCCAGCGTCCACCACGGATCGATGGACAGCGCCACCGCCAACAGTCCGATCAACGCCACAACATCGCGCCCGACGCCAGACACCAGCGAAATCCAGATGCCCTGTACCGCCAGAGTGTCCCCCTGCACCCGCTCGATCAGCGCACCGGGCGAGTTGTCCTGAAAGAACTGCATGTCAAGCTGCAAGAGGTGCGCCAGAAGCCCGCCCTGCATCCGTGCGGCCACCCGTTGCGAGATGCTGGCGAGCAATGTCTTCGACACAAGCGATGTTGCCGCGCGCAACGCGAACAGGCCAAAGATCGCCCCACCGACCACCCACAACGCGCCATCGCCCTCGGCCGCAAACACCTGGTCGAACAAGGGTTCCAGCAGATAGGACAACGCGCCCAAAGTGCTGCCTTCGATGATCATGATCAGGAAGGCAACGGCCAGCATGCCGGCCTCGGGTCGCAGATACCGCTGCCAGAACCAGCGCATAAGCGCGCCATCCTGCGTTGGATGCGGCGGCGCGGAAGTGGAAAGCGGGGCTGTGCGGGGCGTCGTCATGCGCCTGATCTAATGCCAAAGCCCCGGTCGCCGCAATGGCGGGCCGGCAAATGACCAGCCACCGATTGACCTTGCCAAGCGCAAGCCCTAGCCATTGTGGCGCAATCCAGAAGGCCCATCATGATGCAATCCAACTTTCCCGAACCTGACCTGTCGCGCGGGCGCGCCTATCTTGCGATTCCCGGCCCTTCGGTGATGCCTGACCGCGTGCTGAACGCCATGCATCGTGCCGCCCCGAATATCTATGCGGGCGATCTGACCGATATGGTTGCGGCAATGTGGCCCGACCTGCGCGCGGTGGCAGGTACGTCGCATCATGTCGCGGCCTATATCGGCAACGGTCATGCGGCTTGGGAGGCGGCCAATGCCAACCTGTTCAGCCGGGGGGACCATGCCCTTGTGCTGTCCACCGGGCGGTTTGGCATCGGCTGGGCCGAAAGCGCAGGGGCGATGGGGGTTCAGGTCGAGGTGATGGATTTCGGAACCTCCACGCCCGTTGATATGGCGCGGGTCGAGGCGCGCCTGCGCGACGACCGTGACGGGCGGATCAAGGCGGTTCTGACCACCCATGTCGATACCTCCAGTTCAATCCGCACCGATATTCCGGCCCTGCGCGCCGCGATGGATGCGGCGGCGCATCCGGCGTTGTTGTGCGTGGATTGCATCGCGTCCTTGGGCTGCGACGAATACCATATGGACGCGTGGGGCATAGATCTGACGGTTGCCGCCAGCCAGAAAGGTCTGATGACACCGCCCGGTATGTCGTTTGTCTGGTTTTCGGAAAAGGCGCGGCAGGCGTGCTCAACATCCGACCTGCGCACGCCCTATTGGGATTGGCGCGCCCGGTCCGAGCCGGTGGAGTTCTGGCAATACTGGGCAGGCACCGCGCCGACGCATCACCTGTTCGGCCTGCGCGAGGCGCTGACCATGCTGCATGAGGAGGGCATGGCCAACGTCTGGGCGCGGCACGAGGTCTTGGCCCGTACGGTCTGGGCTGCGTTTGATGCGTGGGGGCAGGGACATCCGCGCATTGCCCTGAACGTCTCCGACCCGGCGTTCCGGTCGCGGGCGGTCACGGCCGCCCGGCTGGGCGCGCCGGACGCCACGCGGTTGCGTGACTGGACAGAACGTCAGGCCGGGGTCACGCTTGGGATCGGTCTTGGGATGGCGGCACCGTCCGATCCGGAATGGCATGGCTTTCTTCGGGTCGCGCACATGGGCCACGTCAATGCCCACATGACCTTGGGTGCACTTGCAGTGATGGAGGCAGGCATGGTCGCACTGGATATTCCCCACGGGGCGGGGGCGCTGGACGCGGCGGTGCGGGTGATTGCGGCCCGATAGGCCCAGCGTTCTTGGGGCGGTGCCCATCCCGTTCCCAGGTCGCCCTGCATTTCGCCATCAGCCGGGGGAAATGACCGATCGTTGCCCGATTGTGCATTGTGCAAGACCACTGTGCGCGGCTGCGGACTTGGCCTGTGGTGTCTTTGACCATATTTATCATTATGATCAGCGACGCCGGCAAAATATCATGACCAATTTTTCCCGACGCCCCGTTGTCGGCATCATCGGCAATATGAACCTGTTGGACTCAAGCTACCCCGTTCATGCCGGTGGCACGATGAATTCGCAGGCTGTGGCCGAGGTTGCCGGGTGCCTGCCGATCATCATCCCCGCGGACCCGCGCCTCGTGACGGTCGAAGAGCTTTTGGCGCTGTGTGACGGGTTCTTGTTGACCGGCGGGCGACCGAACGTGCATCCAAGCGAATATGGCGAAACGGAAACCCCGGCCCATGGCAGTTTCGACCGCTGTCGCGATGCGATCACCTTGCCGCTGGTGCGGGCCTGCGTGGATCGTGGGCAGCCGATCCTTGGCATTTGTCGTGGGTTTCAAGAGGTGAATGTGGCTTTGGGGGGCACGCTCTACCCCGAAATCCGCGACATTCCCGGCCGGATGAACCACCGCATGCCCCCTGACGGCTCGCTGGAAGAAAAGTTCGCTCTGCGCCACCCGGTCCGGTTTGTACCAGGCGGGCGGTTCCATCGGTTGATGGGGGCGGAAGAGGTGATGACCAACACGCTGCACGGCCAAGGCATCAACCGGCCCGGCCCGCGGATCGTGATTGATGGAACAGCCCCCGATGGCACGCCCGAGGCACTCTATGTCCGCGATGCACCGGGGTTCACGCTGTCGGTTCAATGGCATCCGGAATGGAATGCAGCGGCTGATCCGGTATCGCGGCCCCTGTTCGCGGCCTTCGGTGCCGCCGTTTCCGATTGGGCTGCTGGCAAGCGTCCGGCCGTGATCCGCAGCGCCTGACCGCTTGTTCGCGCTAACATCCGCGATATAATGCGGCTCGTGAGGTGCCAAAAATGACCAAGTTGCAGTCCATGAAACGCTCGCGCATCAATGACATCATGGCTGCGGCCGATGACATGATCCGCCACTATGGCTTTGTCCTGCCGCCCTTTGCCTATTGGACACCTGAACAGTTCCGCGCGAATACAGGCCGCGCGGGCCGGATCATCGCGTCACGGATGGGATGGGATATCACCGACTATGGTCAGGGCCGGTTTGACCAGATGGGTCTGTTCCTGTTCACCCTGCGCAACGGCGATCTGGCCGATCTGCAACGGGGCGGTGGAATGTGCTATGCTGAAAAGCTGCTGATCTCGCGGCAGGATCAGCTTTCCCCGATGCACACGCATGTGATCAAGGCCGAGGATATCATCAACCGCAGCGGGGCCACTCTAGTGATCGAGCTGTTCGGCAGTGATGATCAGGGCCGTTTTGCCCGTGACCGGGGCGGCGCGGTTCGCTGTGACGGGATCGAGCGCAGCTATGCCCCTGGCGACAAGCTGAAACTTGCCCCTGGCGAGAGCGTCACGCTGATGCCCGGTGACTGGCATGCGTTCTGGGGCGAAGGTGGCGATGTGCTGATTGGCGAAGTTTCGACCGTCAACGACGATCTGACCGACAACATCTTTGTCGAGCCCATCGGCCGTTTTGCCGAGATCGAGGAAGACGTGGCCCCCACGCATCTGCTGGTCAGCGATTATGACCGCTGGTTGACCTGACCCGACCGAAAGGGCCGGAAAGCAAAAGGCGCGTGCATCGCGGGATGCACGCGCCTTTCTGTTTTTGTCCGCGCCGTCAGTTCGGGCACAAACCGTTTACCAAAGGCACAGCACAGGCCGGAGCTGTGGGTGGAACCAAGGGTGCTGCGGCCGGGGGCGTAGTGGCCGCAGGTGCGGTCGACATAACCGGGGCCGCCACAACAGGGCTTGCCGGGGTCGCGACGCCGGACGGTGGCACAGTGGGCACCGACGGTGCGGCTACGGGGGTCAAAGGGGCTGCGCCTGACGCATCATCCGGGGCAACAGGTGCCTCAGACATGCCACCCCCGACCGGGGATGTCACCGCCGCTGGTGTGGTCGGCAAGGCGGCCTCTGTTGCCGCTGCTACCGCAGGCTTCGGGGCGACTGGCGCTTTTTTCTTGGGCGCGGGCGGCGGCAGGTTCAGACCCTTGGGCATTTTGCCATCCGCTGTCAAAACGACAACCTTCGCACCATCCGGAACGCGGGAATACAGGTCCATCACGTCCTGATTGATCATGCGGATGCAACCGGACGAAGCATTCTTGCCGATCGACCACCAGTCCGGCGTGCCGTGAATCCGATAGCCATAGTCAACCCCATTTGTCGTCAGATAAAGCGCCCGAGCGCCAAGCGGGTTTGTCGGGCCGCCGGGTTGACCGCTTTCCCATTTTGAAAGTTCGGGTTTACGTTCGATCATCTCTTTCGGGGGCGTCCACGTCGGCCATGGGCGGCGGTTTGTCACTTTCGCCTCACCCGACCACTGAAAGCCCGCCTTGCCCACTGCGATTCCGTAGCGGATGGCTTTGCCATTCCCGGAAACGAAATACAGGTGCTTTGACGCGGGGTTGATGATCACGGTGCCGGGTGCCTCGGTCGTGGGGTAGTCCACAACCTGACGCTGGAATTCACCGGGCACTTTTGCCGGATCAACGGCAGGTATCTGAAATCCATTGTCCGAAGTGGCCAGATAAACACCCTCTTTCGGAACGCTGGCCTGCGCCACCACCGGGATCGGAGTCGATGAGGTGCTGGTTGTTGTCGTTGGCACACAGGCAGCAAGCAAACCGACAGTGGAAAGAGCCAAAAAGAGGCGGGACGTGGAATAGGGCATGAACAAAATCCTGAAGTCATGGTCGGGCAGCGACCATGTTTATGAAAACGTGATGTTACAGGAAGCCATTTGCAGCGTCAAAGGGCCTGAGCGGTCTGTTGCCACGTTTGCCACCGGCTCACGCAGGCGTGATTTTTCGGTCTTTCGGTATTGAGTGTCGAATCGTAAGTTGCATCGCAAAGCGGCGTAGCGTGGTGGCCTCAACCGGGTGATTTTCGTCGCACGCCACCGTCCAGCCCCGGCGCAGGAAGAACGGTTTGGCCATCAGGCTGGCATGACAGGTCAATGTGAGCAGATCGCGTCGCTGGGCCTCTGTCAAAATTGCGTCATAGAGTGCGGCGGCATGACCCTTGCCGCGCACCTCTGGCAGGACGAAGGCCATGTCCAGATACCCGTCACCGTCAAGTGACATGAAGCCGGTGATTCGCCCGTCGCTTTCGCTGACCAGACAGAACTGCCCTGCCAGCCGGTCGGGTTGGTCTGGGTCAACTGCGGCCTCGGGTGCCCATGCTTCGCGTTGCGCTAGGCTGTAATGCGTGGCCGCCCCTTCGCGCACGGCACGAAAGAACACCGCCTTCACCTCGGCCCGGTCGGCGGACGCATAGGGCCGCAGCCGGATCATGTCACCTTGGCGCGGGTCTTGAACGCGGGCGTGTCCCACGCGCGGGTGGCCATGATGTCTGCAAGGATGGCGACGGCACCCTGCACATCGGCATCCGAGGTATAAAGCGGCGTAAACCCGAAGCGCAGGATGTCGGGGGCCCGGAAATCACCGATCACGCCGCGTGCGATCAGTGCCTGCATGATGGCGTATCCTTCGGTGTGGCGAAAACTGACCTGCGATCCGCGCCGGGTGCCGTCGCGCGGCGAGGCCAGCGTGAGGTCCGGACACGCGGCCTCGACACCCGCGATGAACGCATCGCACAGCGCGATGGACCGGGCGCGCAAAGCGGCCATGTCCACCTGATCCCAGATGTCCAGACTGGCCTCAAGTGCGGCCAGTTGCAGGACGGGCGGTGTGCCCACCCGCATCCGATCGACCCCGGTGCCGGGGCGGTAATGCAGGTCAAAGGCAAAAGGTGCGGCATGGCCCAGCCAACCTGACAGGGCAGGGCGCGCCGTGTCCTGATGCCGGGGCGCAACATAGATGAAAGCCGGGCCGCCGGGGCCGGAATTGAGGTATTTATAGGTGCATCCAACCGCGAAATCCGCGCTGCAACCGGCCAGATCAACCGGCAGCGCCCCCGCCGAATGGGCCAGATCCCAGACCGCGATTGCGCCTTTGGCATGGGCAAGGGCCGTCAGCGCCGCCATGTCATGCTTGCGCCCGGTGCGGTAGTCGACTTCCGTCAGCATCAGCACGGCCACCTCATCGGTCAGGGCAGAGGCGACGTCTTCGGGGGCTACGGTGACAAGGCGGTAATCGGCACCAAGGGTGCGGCACAGACCTTCGGCCATATAGAGGTCAGACGGAAAATTGCCGGTGTCGGACAGAATCACCCGGCGAGCGGGGGCCATATCCAGCGCCGAGGCCAGCGCCTGATAGACCTTGATCGACAGTGTATCGCCCAGCACGACCGACCCCTGTTCGGCCCCGATCAACCGGGCAATGCGATTGCCGAGCCGGGACGGCTGGTCCATCCATCCGGCCGCGTTCCAGCCCCGGATCAGCATGTCGCCCCATTCAGCAGTGATGCACGCGGCCACACGGGCCGCTGCCGCACGCGGAAGCGGGCCGAGAGAGTTGCCATCCAGATAGATTACCCCTTCGGGCAGGTGGAACTGTGCGCGCGTTGCGGTGAAATCGGTGGTCATTGCGGGGCTCCGTAAGTTTGGCGCCAGAATGACGAAAGCCGCACCCGGTGCAAGCGCAGATGCATGCTTTTCGCGTTGCCATATGCGGCAGGTTGCAGCTAGTCCAAAGCAATGAGACCTTGGAGAACCCGACCATGCGCAACAATCCTGCCCGGTGGATCGATCTGCCGCCTGTCTGGCTTTTGGCCTGCATTGCCGTCGTCTGGACCTTTGACCGCGTGATGCCCTGGGGTTTGTTTGGCCCAGCTGGCAAGACGGTTGGGATAGGACTGGTGGGTGCAGCATTCGTGCTGATGACGCTGGCCGCTGCCACCATGATGCGCGCACGGACCACCGTGATCCCGCGGCGCACCCCATCGGCTTTGGTCACGGGGGGCGTCTTCGGCTGGTCGCGCAATCCGATTTATCTTGCAGACATGTTGATCTTGTCCGGTGTGATCTTGTGGTGGGATGTGCCGGTGGCGGTGCCGTTGGTGTTTGGGTTCATGTTCCTGATCCAGCACCGGTTCATCCTGTCCGAAGAAGCCGTCTTGAAGGCAGGCTTTGGCGCGGAATATAACGAGTGGGCCGGGCGCACCGGACGCTGGTTTGGCCGGACGCTGCGATAGAAATGCCGCAAGACAGCAGAAGTCTTTGAAATAATCTTGCGCGGTGATATGTGGGCCGCCATGACGTTGCAGGCCAAGGCGCGCCAGACCACCGGACATTTCCGGAGGCCAACCTGAGAAGCGGGGGAGATGCTGTGAAGATCGGGGCACCGAAAGAGCTATTTGACGGCGAAAATCGTGTCGCCATGACGCCGGAATCGGCTGTGCAATTGGTCAAGCTTGGCCATACGTGCGTGATCGAAACCGGTGCAGGCGCAAAAGCGGGTTTTTCTGACGCAACCTATGAAAAGGTCGGCGTCGAAATCGCCCCTTCTGCAGCGGCGCTTTATGACGCAGCCGATATCGTGGTCAAGGTGCGCGGACCTGAGGCTGATGAGGCAAAGCTTCTGAAGTCAGGTCAGACACTGATTTCCTTCTTCTGGCCGGCCCAGAACCCCGAATTGCTTGAGCAAATCGCCAAGCAGGGTGCGACTGTTGTGGCGATGGACATGGTGCCCCGCATCAGCCGCGCCCAGAAAATGGACGCGCTGTCTTCGATGGCCAACATCGCCGGCTACCGCGCCGTGATCGAGGCCGGAAGCAACTTTGGCCGATTTTTCACGGGCCAGGTGACGGCGGCGGGCAAGGTGCCGCCTGCCAAGGTGCTGATCGTCGGGGCAGGCGTGGCGGGGCTGGCGGCGCTTGGAACCGCGACCAGCCTTGGGGCGATTGCCTATGCGTTCGATGTGCGCCCCGAAGTGGCCGAGCAGATCGAATCGATGGGTGCGAATTTCGTATTCCTTGACTTCGACGACAAGCAGGATGGTGCAGCCACCGGCGGCTATGCGGCCCCATCGAGCCCGGAATTCCGCGAAAAGCAACTGGCCAAGTTCCGCGAGCTTGCGCCCGAAATGGATATCGTCATCACCACCGCCCTGATCCCCGGACGGCCCGCGCCAAAGCTGTGGACCGAGGATATGGTCGCGTTGATGAAGCCGGGTTCGGTCATCGTGGACCTTGCCGCCGAACGGGGTGGCAACTGTGATCTGACCGTGCCGGACCAGAAGATTGTGACCGACAACGGTGTCACGATCGTCGGCTATACCGACTTTCCCAGCCGGATGGCTGCGCAGGCCAGCACGCTTTATTCCACCAATATCAGGCACATGCTGACCGATCTTACACCAAAGAAAGACGGTGTGATCGCGCACAACATGGAAGATGACGTGATCCGTGGCGCCACCGTAACCCATCAGGGCGCAGTGACCTATCCGCCTCCGCCGCCCAAGATTGCGGCCATCGCGGCCGCCAAGCCGAAGCCGAAAACCGTGGAATTGACCCCGGCCGAAAAGCGGGCGCAAGAAGTGGCAGCCTTCAAGACCCAGACCCGCAATCAGGTGGGGCTGCTGGCGGTGGGGGCCATCCTTCTTCTCAGCGTCGGACTGGTCGCCCCAGCCAGCTTCATGCAGCACTTCATCGTGTTCGTGCTGGCGGTGTTCGTCGGCTTTTCGGTGATCTGGAACGTGTCCCATTCGCTGCATACGCCGCTGATGGCGGTGACCAATGCGATTTCGTCAATCATCATCCTGGGTGCTCTCATGCAGATTGGGTCTGAGTCGTATCTGGTGATCCTGCTGGCGGCAGCTTCTGTTTTCATGGCCGGAATCAATATTTTCGGCGGCTTCCTCGTCACCCGGCGCATGCTTGCCATGTTCCAGAAATCGTAAGGAGGAGGGTCGATGGAATACGGATTTACCACGGCCGCCTATGTTGTTGCGGCGGTTCTGTTCATCTTGTCGCTTGGTGGCCTGTCCGGGCAGGAAAGCGCCAAGCGCGCCGTCTGGTACGGGATCGTCGGCATGGCGCTTGCGGTTGTTGCCACCTTGATGGGGCCCGGCGCAGGCAATTGGTTTGCGTCACTCGTCATGCTGACGATCGGCGGGGCTATCGGTTACGTCGTGGCCCAGCGGGTCCAGATGACCGAAATGCCACAACTTGTCGCTGCGATGCACAGTCTGGTCGGTCTTGCGGCGGTCTTCATCGGTTTCAATGCAGATATCATGATCAACACCGTGCAAGGGCTGTTGATCGCCGATGTGGGTGGTCGGTGTGCGGAAGGCGTAAGCTATCTGGCATGCGCCACGGCAGCCGGCAGCACGGCAATGGACAATCTGTCGTCATTCGGTCACCTGATCGCCAAGAAGACGCCCATCGAAATCAGCATCCTGCGCGTGGAATTGGTCTTGGGCATCTGGATCGGCGCAGTGACCTTCACCGGGTCTATCATCGCCTATGGTAAACTGGCCGGAAAAGTCAACACCACGGCCAAGAAACTGCCGGGTGGTCATTGGCTGAATGCTGGCGCGGCGGCAGGTTCGTTGTTGTTCCTGTTCGCCTATCTGAATGGCGCAGGCAGCATGTCGCTGATTCCGCTGACGCTTTTTGCGTTGTTCATCGGCTATCACCTGATCATGGGCATCGGCGGGGCAGATATGCCGGTGGTTGTGTCGATGCTGAACAGCTATTCCGGCTGGGCGGCTGCGGCGATTGGCTTTTCGCTTGGCAATGATCTTCTGATCGTGGTCGGCGCGCTGGTCGGATCGTCCGGGGCGATCTTGTCCTACATCATGTGCAAGGCGATGAACCGGTCGTTCATATCGGTGATCCTTGGTGGCTTTGGTGGCACGTCGGGTCCGCAGATGGAGGTGACCGGTGAACAGGTCGCGATTGATACAGAAGGCGTGGCAGCGGCGCTCAACGATGCCGACAGCATCATCATCATTCCGGGTTATGGCATGGCAGTGGCGCAGGCGCAGCAATCGGTCAGCGAGTTGACGCGCAAGCTGCGCGCCAAGGGCAAGACCGTGCGCTTTGCCATCCATCCGGTTGCCGGGCGTCTGCCGGGACACATGAACGTGCTCTTGGCTGAGGCAAAAGTGCCCTATGACATCGTGATGGAGATGGACGAGATCAACGAGGATTTCCCATCAACCGACGTGGCCATCGTGATCGGGTCGAACGACATCGTGAACCCGGCTGCACAGGAAGACCCCAACAGCCCGATTGCCGGCATGCCAGTGCTGGAATGTTGGAAGGCGAAACAGGTGATTGTAAGCAAGCGCGGGCAGGGCACGGGCTATTCGGGGATCGAGAACCCGCTGTTCTACAAGGAAAACACGCGGATGTTCTATGGCGATGCCAAAAAGTCGCTGGATGCCTTGTTGCCGTTGATCGACTGACGATGACATTTTGATCAAGGCCCCGGCAGAACTGCCGGGGCCTTTGACATTCGCGCAACAGGGTTCTTGCATACCCCGGTATTCCCGCAATTTGCTTTTCCCTGCGACTGGACCGGCCTAACTGACCATATGTCCCCCTGGCCCGAGTTTGCTCCATGACCACGTTTGCCGACCATCCACAGCGATACGCCATCGTCAACGAATTGCACGCCCGGCCGTTTCCGGCGCTGGAGGTGCCAAGCACGGCGATCTTTCTGGCGATCAAGGAACCTGATGATGCTGCCAACCGGGACCGCGAAAAGGACCGAAAGCATCTTCTGAGTCTGATCAATCGCCATGGTGGGGCGCATCCGCAGCCCGATGCCACGCATTTTTTCGGTGAAATGGGCCGCTACCATTTGAAATGGGAAAGCCACACCGAATTCGTGACCTATTCCGCCTTTGGAAAAACCGAGTCGACCCGGCCCTTTGACCCTGCCGAGGCAGGTATTTTCCCGGAAGACTGGTTGGACAAGGCACCCGGCAAGCGATTGTGTTCGGTGATGATCCGGATCGAGCCGATGCCGGATGACGAAGCCGAGGCCTTGGCCAAACTGGAAGACTGGTTCGTGGGCGAAAGCCTTGCCGTGTCTAAGGTGGTCGATGGTGCGGCCATCGTTGCGGGCGATTTCAGAATTGATCCGGCGGGCCACATGCGTTTTGCGGTGTTTGTACGCACAGGCACGTCGTCGCGCCGGATTGGCCGGATCGTGCAGCGGCTGTGCGAGGTGGAAACCTATCGCGCCATGTCGATGCTGGGGTTGGTGCGGGTGCGCCACCTGAACGCGCGCCTGAACGCGTTGGACCCGCGCCTGTCTGGCCTTGTGACCGCGCTGGACGGCACCGATCGCAGTCCCGAGACGATGCTGCACGACCTGTTGGCAATATCGGCCGAGTTGGAAAGCCTGTCGGTGAAGTACACCTTCCGCTTCGGGGCCACAGCAGCCTATGAGGCGATCGTGAACCAGCGGATCCAGGTGATGCGCGAGATCCGGATCAATGGCCGCCAGACCTTTGCCGAATTCATGATGCGCCGGTATGATCCGGCGATGCGCACGGTGAAATCTTCGGAAAGCCGTTTGCGCAGCATGGCTGAACGCGCCGCCCGCGCGGCCGAGTTGTTGCGCACGCGGGTCGATGTGGATCGCTCGGCCCAGAATCAGAAACTGCTGGAATCGATGGATCGCCGCGCCGATGTACAACTTCGGCTGCAACGCACGGTCGAGGGGCTTTCGACGGTGGCGATCAGTTATTATGCGATCAATCTTGCCAGCTATGCCATCTATCCACTGACCGAATCGATGGGGGTGTCAAAAGGGATGGCGACGGCATTCCTGACGCCCGTCGTTTTGGTGGCGGTCTGGCTGATGGTCAGGCGCATCCGTCACCATCTTGACTGACTCACGGGCCTTTCAACCCGTCTGGCACCGCAAAAACAAACGCCCGGGATCAGATCCCGGGCGTTTCTTGTGCGCTTGCGTGATGCTTATTGCAGCGCCTTGTCGGTGATCTGGTGGGTCCAGGCACCCTCGGGGGCCTTCGAGATCACCGGATCGGAACCGGGCGACAACAGCGATGCTACGGTGCGATCGTAATCTGCCGGGTCCAAAGCACCATTCGATCCGGCGGTCAATTTGGCAACCTCTGACATCATGCGCTTCTGGTGGCTTTCGGTCTGCGCCCCGGTCTCATCGTTTTCCAGCACGATCATGGCCGCTTCGTCCGAGTTTTCTTCGGCGTATTTCCAGCCTTTCATGCTGGCACGAACGAATTTCACCATCTTGTCTTCAAACGCCGGATCCTTGAGCTTGTCTTCCAGCACATAAAGGCCGTCTTCCATCGTGGCGACGTTCTGGTCTTGATACTTGAAGGTCACCAGATCGGCCTCGGCAATGCCTGCATCGATGACTTGCCAGTATTCGTTATAGGTCATGGTCGAGATGCAGGATGCTTGCTTTTGCAACAGAGGATCGACGTTGAAGCCTTGCTTGAGCACCGTCACGCCCCCGGCCGAGCCGTCGGTTTTCAGGTTCAACTGGCTCATCCACGACAGGAACGGATATTCGTTGCCAAAGAACCAGACGCCAAGGGTCTTGTCGGCAAAGTCAGCCGGTGCGGTGATGCCGCTTTCCTTGAGACAGGTCAGCATCATGCCGGACGATTTGAAGGGCTGGGCGATGTTCACCAGTGGCAGGCCCTTTTCGCGCGCGGCCAAAGCTGCAGGCATCCATTCCACGATGACATCGGCCCCACCGCCCGCGATCACCTGCGTCGGTGCGATATCGGGGCCGCCGGGCTTGATCGTGACGTTCAGACCTTCTGCTTCATAAAATCCCTTTGCCTGTGCGACGTAGTAGCCGGCGAATTGGGACTGTGTCACCCATTTCAACTGCAAAGTCACATCCTGCGCCTGCGCCCCCGTGGCAAGACTGGCCAGCAGCGCTGCGGTGAAAAACTTCTTCATGTTCAGACCTCCGTGTTGTGCCCCTCTGACGGGGGCGGTTTGCATTCTGTATTATTTCCTTTGGCTTGGATGCCAGAAGGTGACCCGGGATTCGATAAGCGCAATCAACCCATAAAGCGCCGATCCGGCCAAGGCCGCTACAGCAATTTCGGCCCAGACCATATCCAACCCCAGTTTTCCCACCTCGGTCGAGATCCGAAACCCCATACCAACGATGGGGCTGCCGAAAAACTCGGCAACGATGGCCCCGATCAGGGCGAGAGTAGAGGCGATCTTCAGCCCGTTGAAGACAAATGGCATCGCCGCTGGCAGGCGCAGTTTCATGAGGCTTTGTGTGTAACTGGCCGAATACGTCGCCATCAGATCTTTGTTCAGCCGATCTGTCGCCTGCAAGCCCGCCACCATGTTGACCAACAGCGGAAAGAACACCATCACCACCACTACGGCCGCCTTGGAATGCCAGTCAAAGCCGAACCACATCACCAGAACCGGCGCGAGGCCGACAATCGGCAGGGCCGAGACAAAGTTGCCAATCGGCAGCAGGCCCTTTTGCAGAAACGGCGAGCGGTCGATGGCGATGGCGGTGACAAAGGCCGCAACCGCGCCGATTGCAAAGCCGGTCAGCGCGCCCTTGACGACGGTTTGAACAAAATCGGCCCAGAGGATCGGCAGCGAGGACGCAATCTTTGGACCGATCACCGATGGGCCGGGCAGGATGACTGGTGAAACGCCAAAGCCGCGCACCAGCCCTTCCCATAGCACCAGAAGGGTAAGACCGAACAGCATCGCCACGACGATGCGTCCGGTCCGGGTCTTGCCGTGGGGCCCATTCGCCAACCAGACATTGAACGCCCAAGCCGACAACCAGAACAGAACGGCACCCCCAAGCCACATCATGCCGGAGCCCCCATCCGCGCGCGCGCCAGACGCTCGATCAGCCCCACCAACAGGATCAGCATGCCCGCAAGGATGGCTGCGGCGAACAGGGCAGCCCACATGATCAGCGGCTCGCCGAACTGTGACCCGATCAGCATACGGGCACCAAGCCCTTCGATTGCGCCGGTGGGCAATTCGCCGACGATGGTCCCGATCAAAGCCGCGGCAATCGCCACCTTCAGCGAGGCAAAGAAATACGGCATGGACGCGGGCAACCGCAGCTTCCAGAAGGTCTGGCCTTCCGATGCACCATAGGTGCTAAGCAGGTCCAACTGCATCTTATCCGGGCTGCGCAGGCCCTTGACCATGCTGACAAGCACCGGGAAAAACGACAGATAAGCCGAAATGATCGCCTTTGGCACCTCGCGGTTGTCGATGCCCAACTGGTTCGACACCGTCAGGATCATCGGGGCCAGCGCCACGATGGGGATGGTCTGGCTGATGATCGCCCAAGGCATGACGCTCAGCTCCATCACCCGGTAGCGCACGATGGCCATGGCAAGGCTGACCCCCAGAATGATCCCCAACGCAAAACCCATCATCGTGCCGCGAAAGGTAACATAGCCATGATAGACAAGGCTTCGTTTGGACGTTACGGCCTGTGCCGTTACACCTTTCCAAAGCTCGGTAGCGACCTGATGCGGCGGCGGCAGCAGGGGGCGGGATTGCGCCATGGTCTGGGGAATGACCTCGGCAAAGGTCACCTCTACACCGGCCCGCTCTGCCTGATCATAGACCCATGTGGAATTGAGCCACACCGCACCCGCATACCACAGCGCAAGCAGCATCCCCAGAACGGCCAATACGGGCAGAGTGCGATCAGTCATCGTGGTGCCCTGCGCGCAACCCCTCTCGCACCCGGTGGGCGATGTCGATGAAGTCCCGGCTGTCGCGGATATCCAGCGGACGTTCGCGCGGCAAAGGGCTGTCGATGATATCGGTGATGCGGCCTGGACGCGGGCTCATCACCACGATCTTGGTGGACAGATACACCGCCTCGGGAATCGAATGGGTGACAAATCCGATGGTCTTGCCGGTGCGCGCCCAAAGCTTCAGCACCTCCTCGTTCAGCCGGTCGCGCACGATTTCGTCCAATGCGCCAAAGGGTTCGTCCATCAGCAGGATATCTGCATCAAAGGCCAATGCACGGGCGATGCTGGCGCGCTGCTGCATGCCCCCCGAAAGCTGCCAGGGGAACTTGCCGCCAAAGCCCGCCAATTCCACCAACTCTAGCACTTTTCGAACACGTTCATGCTGTTCGGCCTTCGAAAAACCCATTATTTCCAATGGTAGTTTAACATTCCCTGCAATTGTCCGCCACGGATACAACCCAGCCGCCTGAAACACATAGCCATAGGCGCGCTTTTGTCGGGCTTGATCCGGGGGGATGCCATTCACCGTCAGGCTGCCGCCAGTCGGGTGTTCCAGCGCTGCGATACAGCGCAGAAACGTCGTCTTGCCACAGCCAGACGGACCGATGAAGGATACGAATTCCCCCCGGTTGATGGTCAGGCTCACGTCTTTCAGCGCATGCACCGGGCCGTCTGCGGTCTGAAAGGTCAGGTTCAGGTCCCGTGCCTCGATCACCGGCAGGCCGCTCTGCGCAGTATCCTTCATGCTCTTCAAACACCCGTCGCCGGAACACCAGACCGCATCACAGGCCGGGGTGCGGTCAGGTCTTTCCACTGGCTCAGCGCCCGGTTGACCGGGCCTTGCGCCTTGCGGGCGACGAACTGCCCATGGCCTTCGTGCGACGACATCGTGCCTTCGGTCACCGCGACATGGCCTCGCGTCAGGGTAAAGCGGGGCAGGCCCTTGACCTTTTGCCCCTCGAACACGTTGTAATCGATGGCCGATTGCTGCGCAGAGGATGTGATGGTCTTTTCCCGCTCCGGATCCCAGACGATCAGATCGGCATCTGCCCCCACCAGCACTGCGCCCTTCCGGGGATAGCAATTCAGGATCTTGGCAATATTGGTGCTGGTCACGGCTACAAATTCGTTCGGCGTCATGCGTCCGGTGGCAACGCCGTGGGTCCACAGCATCGGCAAGCGGTCCTCAAGCCCCCCAGTGCCGTTGGGGATCTTGGAAAAATCTCCAACGCCAAAACGCTTCTGCGCAGTTGTAAAGGCGCAATGATCGGTGGCCACCACCGAGAGGCTGCCCGACATCAACCCGGCCCAAAGGCTGTCCTGATGCGCCTTGTTGCGGAAGGGCGGCGACATCACCCGGCGCGCGGCATGGTCCCAATCGGCATGGAAATACTCGGACTCGTCCAGCGTCAGATGCTGGATCAGCGGCTCACCCCACACCCGCTTGCCCTGCTGGCGCGCGCGCCGGATGGCCTCATGCGCCTCCTCACAGGACACATGCACGACGTACAGCGGCACCCCGGCCATATCAGCGATCATGATGGCGCGGTTGGTAGCTTCCCCCTCCACCTGCGGCGGGCGGGAATAGGCATGCGCCTCCGGCCCCGTATTGCCCTCGGCCAGCAACTTGGCGGTCAGTTCCGCCACCACATCGCCGTTCTCGGCATGTACCATCGCAAGACCACCCAATTCGCCCACCCGGCGAAAGCTGGCGAACAGTTCGTCATCATTCACCATCAGCGCGCCCTTGTAGGCAAGGAAATGCTTGAAGCTGGTGATCCCGGCGGCGACGCTGGCCTCCATGTCCTGCCAGACCTTCTCGCCCCACCAGGTGATCGCCATGTGATAGGAATAGTCACAATGCGCGCGGCCTGACTTGTTGTGCCACATTGCGGCTGCGTCCATCAGACCCTGACCCTGTCCCGGCAGCACGAAATCCACCACCATCGTGGTGCCTCCGGCCAACGCCGCCCGCGTACCGCTCTCAAAGTCATCTGCCGAATACGTGCCCATGAAGGGCATCTCCAGATGCGTATGCGGATCAATCCCACCCGGCATCACATAGCATCCCGACGCATCCAGCACCGTATCGCCCGACAGCGCCGACCCGATCCCGACAATCACGCCGCCCTCGACCTTCACATCCGCCGCATAGGACAGATCCGCCGTCACCACCGTCCCGCCCTTGATCACCATCGACGCCATTGCACCGCTCCCTGTCCCGTATCTTGGTCTTTATCTTGGCAAAAATATCCCGCTGGGGTCCGGGGGCGCGAAGCCCCCGGGGAGAAGCCGTCAGGCAACTACCTCGGCCGTCTCCAGCACCGCATGCAGCAGCACATCCGCCCCTGCCTGGGCCCAATGCGGGAAGATTTCCTCGGCCTCGTTGTGGCTCAGCCCGTCGACGCAGGGACACATCACCATGGTTGTCGGATACACCTTGTTGACCCAGCACGCATCGTGGCCGGCCCCGGATATCAGGTCCATATGGCTGTAACCCAACCGCTCTGCCGCCGCCCGCACACGGCCGACCAGCACGGGGTCAAAGGCTGGGGGATCAAAAAATCCGACGACCTCGGCGTCAAAGCTGCAGCCGAGCGCGTCACAAATGCGCGGAGCCACAGCCTGCAATTCGGTGACCATGGCTTCCATCACTGGCAGGATGTGGCTGCGGAAGTCGATGGTAAAGACCACACGCTCGGGAATGATGTTGCGGCTGTTGGGGTAGACGTCGATGTGCCCGATCGCGCCGACGGAGTTGGGCTGATATTTCATAGCGATCTCATGCACGGCTTCGGTGATCTGGGCCAGCGCACGGCCTGCGTTGCGCCGCATCCGCATCGGCGTGCTGCCGGTGTGTTGGCCCTTGCCGGTCACGGTGCACTGCACCCAGCGCAGGCCCTGGCCGTGAGTCACCACGCCGACATCCTTGCCCTCTGCCTCTAGGATTGGACCCTGTTCGATGTGCAATTCGAAAAACGCATGCATTTTGCGCGCACCGACGGGTTCCGCGCCTTTCCAGCCGATGCGGGCCAGCTCGTCGCCAAAGCGCAGGCCCTTGGCATCGCGGCGGTCATAGGCCCAATCCTGATCCAGCACTCCCGCGAATACCCCCGACGCCAGCATGGCGGGCGCAAAGCGGGTGCCTTCCTCATTGGTCCAGTTCGTCACCACAATGGGCCGGCGGGTCTTGGTCCCGGTGTCGTTCAGGGTGCGCACGATTTCAAGCCCCGCAAGCACGCCCAGAACCCCGTCATATTTTCCCCCGGTCGGTTGGGTATCCAGGTGGCTGCCGACATAGACGGGCAGGGCATCGGGATCGGTGCCGGGACGATGTGCGAACATGGTTCCCATCGCATCCACGCCGATCTCGCAGCCAGCGGCTTTACACCACGTCTGGAACAAATGGCGACCCTCCGAGTCGGCATCGGTCACGGTCTGGCGATTGTTGCCACCGGCGATACCCGGCCCGATCTTCGCCATGTCCATCAGGCTGTCCCACAGCCGTGTCGGATTGATGCGGATGTTTTCTCCGGCTGCTGGCATCAGCTTGCTCTCCCTGTGGTGCGGGGCATCTGTGCACCCCTTGCGGCGACTCGTTTTCTGACCGTATGGTCAAGGTATAGCGCACCACAACCTGACCATTCGGTCAACATATTTCCGGCAGGAACCATGAACGAAAACGCCCAAGTTTCGCGCATGTCCAAAGGCAAACGCACGGAAATCCGGCGTGAAAATGAACGTGTGATCCTTGAAGCGGCTGAGAAGGTCTTTGCAGAAGCTGGTTTTGGCGGCGCAACCATGCAGCTGATTGCCGATATGGCGGGGCTTCCCAAGGCGAACCTGCACTATTACTTCCCGACCAAAGAGGCGTTGTATCGGCAGGTGGTGCGCAACATCTTTGAAATCTGGCTCCACGCGGCCGATACTTTTGACAGCGCCTCGGGACCGGTGGAGGGAATTGGCGGCTATATCGAGGCCAAGATGGATATCTCGCGTCGTCATCCCTTCGGATCCAAGGTCTGGGCCAGCGAGGTGATGCACGGCGCGCCCGTCATTCAGGACTATCTTGAAACCACGCTGCGCGACTGGACCACGGGCCGCATGGCGGTGATCCAACGCTGGATCGACGATGGCAAGATGGCGCCGGTCGATCCACGGCACCTGCTGTATATGCTGTGGGCCATGACCCAGCACTATGCCGATTTCGGCCATCAGATCGAAACGCTGAACGGCGGCAAGCCTTTGTCGGATCGCCAGTGGCGCGCGGCCACCGAAACCGTCAAGACCGTTATCCTGCGCGGCATCGGGGTGGTTTAGCCCCGACTCAGGCCACCGGTGTCCACATCACATCGTCAATGCGCGGCGCACCGGTGGCCAGCATGACCAACCGATCAAAGCCCATGGCACAACCACTGGCATCCGGCATGTGGGTCAAGGCGGCAAGGAAGTCTTCATCCAGCGGATAGCGTTCGCCATAGACGCGCGCCTTTTCGTCCATTTCGGCCCCGAACCGGCGGCGCTGTTCGGCGGGGTCGGTCAGTTCGCCAAAGCCGTTGGCAAGCTCGACCCCACAGGCGTAAAGCTCGAAACGTTCGGCTTCGCGCGGGTCATCGGCGCAGGGGCGGGCAAGGGCCGCTTCGACCACCGGATAACGGTCTAGCACGGTCGGGCGGCCATGGCCGAGGTGAGGCTCGACCCGATCCGACAAGATTCGGCTGAAAATGTCGGACCATGTATCATCTGGCGCCACGCGCACCCCTTCGGCGGCGGCTTGGCGGGCAAGCGCGTCTCGGTCCGCATCGGCGCCGGACGTCAAGGTGGACATCAGGTCAACCCTGGCATGCCGCCACATCGCCTGCGCCACCGATATCCGTTCGGGTTCGGAGAACGCATCACAAGTTACGCCCCGGAACCGCAGATGTCGGGTGCCCGCAGCGTCGGCCGCCAGACGCAAGAAAGCCATGCAGTCATGCATCAGGTGGCCGTAGTCCTGCCCAACGCGATACCATTCCAGCATGGTGAATTCCGGGCTGTGCAGGGCACCGCGTTCGCGGTTGCGCCAGACATGGGCAAAGGCGTGGATCCGTGTCTCTCCCGCTGCCAGCAGCTTTTTCATCGCGAATTCCGGGCTGGTGTGCAGATACATCGGGCGGGGCTGCGCGTCATTTCCGATGGCTTGGGTGGCAAAGGCATGCAGATGCGCCTCATTGCCCGGACTGGTTTGCAGACACGCGGGATCCACTTCGGTAAATCCATCGGCCGTCAGCCAGGTCCGTATGGCCGACTGAATGCGCCCGCGTGCCACCAGAAGGGGACGACGGTCGGAATGGCGGGCGGTGGACCACCATGGGCTGACGATGGTTTCGGCCATGAAAGCACTTCCTCGGCGTTTTCGCGCAGCTTGCGCTGGAAATTTCCGTTCAGATGCGATAGGCGCGCATCCAACCGCTGCCGTTGCTAGCCTTCGGCCATTCAAACCACAAGGAAGACCTGACCGTGAAAGTCATCGCATCCTCGCTGCGCAAGGGCAATGTCGTCGAAATGGACGGCAAGCTTTATGCCGTTCTGAAAGCCGAGAATTTCCATCCGGGCAAGGGCACGCCCACCACCAGCGTCGATATGCGCCGCATCTCGGACGGCGTGAAGGTGTCCGAGCGGTGGCGCACCACCGAGATGGTCGAAAAGGCGACGGTGGATGAGCGCGAGTACGACTTTCTGTATGAAGACAGCGAAGGTTACCATTTCATGGAGCCGGCCACCTACGAGCAGATCGCCGTCACGCCGGATGTCGTGGGTGATGACAAGGTGTTTCTGACCGATGGTATCAAAGTGTATCTGCGGACGTTCGAAGGTGTCGCGATTGCCATCGAACTGCCGCAAAAGGTAGTGGTCGAGATCACCGAAACCGAACCCGTGGTCAAAGGGCAGACCGCGTCTTCTTCCTACAAGCCGGCAATTTGCTCGAACGGCCTGCGCGTACTTGTGCCGCCGCATATCGGGGCAGGCACCCGTATCGTATTAAACACCGAAGATCATTCTTACGTTGAACGCGCCAAGGACTGAACCGAAACGCGTCCGCCGCTTGGCTGCAAAGACCCATGTGACCGCCCGGAGACAAACCGTCTTCGGGCGTTTTTGATTCGGGCGGTCCGAAGCGTCAGAAATCTTCCCATCCATCGGAAGATGGCGCTTTCATAGCGAGGTTGCCGCGTGGAGCCGGGGCACTGCGCGTGGTTTTGGGTGACGTGATGGCATCGCCTTTCGGGGGTCCCCAGGATTTGGCGGTGTGTCCCAAAAGCCTGTTGTTCCTGCCATCCGCAGTCGTTCCCCTTAGAATCGTGAACCGTTGGGTGGTTTCGGTAAGCACCGCGGCCGCAGCGTTCAGCGATTGAGAGGCCGCCGAGGTCTCCTCGAACATTGCGGCGTTTTGCTGGGTCACTTGGTCCAGATGTTTGACAGCCGTGTTCAATTCGGAAATACCGTTCGACTGTTCCTTGGCAGAACTTGCGATGTCCGACACCAAACCGTGGATTTCGCTGACGGCCGACTGGATGCCTGTAAGGCTGCGACCGGCTTCGGCCACCAGACTGACGCCGCGTTTGACCTGATCGGTCGAGTCGGTAATCAAGCCTGCGATTTCGCGCGCGGCTTCAGAAGACCGTTGTGCCAGATCGCGGACTTCTGATGCCACGACGGCGAACCCGCGTCCCGCCTCTCCGGCGCGGGCAGCTTCAACACCAGCGTTCAGCGCCAGAAGATTGGTCTGGAATGCGATTTCGTCGATGACGGAAGTGATGCGTGAAATCTTGGACGAGCTTTGTTCGATTTCACCCATGGCAGAGACCGCTTCACGCACCACGCGGCCCGATGTTTCAGCACTTTGCTTGGCCTCTTCAACCTTGACGTTGGCATGCGTGGCAACCTCGGATGTCGATTTCACCGAAACCGTCATCTGGTCCAGCGCCGCCGACGTTTGTTCAAGCGTGGCCGCCTGTTGTTCGGTACGTCGGCTGAGGTTGTCGGCGGCGCTGCTGATTTCTCCGACTTCGCTGCGGATGGCTGCGGAGCTTTCCACCACATCGGTCATGGCAGCCTGCAATTTGCCGATGGCGTCATTGAAATCGGCACGCAAGCCTTCGTATTCTGCGCCGAAAGGGTCTGTCAGTGTCACAGTCAGATCGCCATTCGACAGTTTTGCCAAGGCCGCGCTGAGTGTGGTCACGACCTTGATCTGCGCGGCCTGCACGTCCCGGCGGCGGTTTTCGGCCTCTTTGATTTCAGACTGTTGCAGGCTGACGTCGGTTGCCAGAAGCAGATAGGACCGCAAATTGCCTTTGTCATCCTTGATCGGGGTAAGGCGCGCATCAAGCACAGCATGCCCTCCTGTTGGCAACGCAGCCTGTATCAGGTCTGCAAGCGGTTCTGCCGCTGCGAGGCGGGACCGAAGATCGCCAGATGCCGGATCTGCCAGACTGAGTGTCGCGTGAAACTCACGACCTAGGATGCCAGCAGTTGTCTGGGCAAACAACGCGGCGAAGCGTTCGTTCGCGGCCTCGATCTCACCTGTGGGTGACAGTTCTGCGCGCAATTGTCCCGCGTCAATCGCAGACAGGACGGCGGCGTTTCGTCGGTTTTGTGTGGTATTGCGCCATTCCAGCACATAGCCGGTCAGTGTCCCTGTAGAGTCAGCCACCCCCGCAATGGACACGTCCAGCAACACGCGACCAACGGAAAATCCCATGCGTTGAGGCACACCGGCGCTAACCAGACCGTGAAGGGCAGATAGCGAGGGGTCAAGCTCGATTGCCGACCGACCGACCAACTTGTTTGCACCGGCTGGGGGCACTGCAAAGTTGCTTTCCATGAGACTATTTGCTGCGTCGTTGGCAAACAGAATTTGAAACGCGGTGTCGGTGATCATCAGGGCCGCGGACGCCCCGTCAAAGCCTGATCCCTTGAACATTCCCACGCGTGTGATTTCGACCGATTTGGCCAGATCTGTCCGAAACCCCTCTAAAGCGCGGGCGATGTCGCCGATTTCGTCGGCTGATGTGCGTCCCGGCACTTCGACCGTGTATTCACCCGAAGCAACTCGGCCCACGGCGTCGTTCAGGCGCGACAACGGGCGGGCAATGAACCATCGGAACAATGCGGCGGCCAAGATCAACATGCCGATGAATACCAGCGTGGAGATGGTCAACGCCTTCACGGTGCTTGCCGCAATTTCGGCATGAAGTCGGTCGTCGGACCAGCGGGTGACGATTGCCCCGACAACTTGCGCGTCGGCACCGAAATAGACGGGGTGTGCCACGATCAACCCGGTCTCGTCGAATAAAAGCTCCTCGTCATGGGAAGGTTGATGTCCCTCCGCTTTCCATTTGGCGAGCATTGTCAAAATCTTGTTGCCAAGTGCCAGCGTCGCATCGTTTGCGGCAGTGCCGCTATCCTTCAGGGTGCGCGAAAATACTGTTCCGTCAACGCGAAGGGCGATGATTTCTGTCAACTCATCCGGAACCATATCGAACATTTCCTGCTCGATCAGCTTGGCCGCTTCCGGCTTGTTGAACCGCAGCGCTCCGCCGGATTCGTGTCCTGCAATAACCGTCACTATACCGGCGTTTTTCTGCAATGACGCGCGCAGGAGCGCTTCGGTTTCAATATTGCCGCGATAAGCCGAGACAGCAGTGACCACGGCCGTCGTGAGGGCGGCAATGGCGGTTGCCTTCAGGAAGATCGACCGCAGTCGAAAGACTGCGTTGACGGGGGTTGGCACGGGCATCGGATCTGTCCTTGGATGCGAAGAGAGGGGGAGTCGTTCGCTTTGCGCGTTTCAAAGCTGCTCGGCATTTAAGGCGACGGTGATCGCGCCGATCACGCGTCCGTCCGCAGGATTGGTCAGGGGAAAGGACACCTGAATCTGGTAGGCTTGGCTGCTTTCATCAAATTCAACCTCTCCCAGATGGACGGCGTATGGTCCTTTGGGAAAGGTTTCGGTGAACTTCGCCTCATCTCCCTGCCAAAAGTCCGACGTGGTGGCGGACGCGGCAACGTTCAGCCCTTTTTCGTCCATCACGAACGCTTCGGTGATCATGCCTTGGGCTTGCTCGAGCTGTTGACGCAGAAAATCGGACGGTGCCGACCGCACCACACCGTCCACCATCGGATGCACGGCTTTACCCAATTCGGCCCGCCAAGCCAGGTCGAGGGCGTCGATATCGACCTGGGTCAGTCCAGCATGGCGCGCGTTCTGTTCGATCACTGCTGCGATGATGATCGGATCAGCCGCCCAGGATTTCAGGGTGCTGGTGACGTAGGCGCGGGCCTTTTCCGTTGGATCGGAAGGCTCTGCGGCCAGGGCGGGGAGGGCGCAAGCGCATAGCAGGAACAACGCCGGAAGCTTCATCACATTCTCCATCATCGAGGCCCCGTGACCGGGGCGATGGCGCGACGCTACCGGCGGGCGATTGCGACCTGTTTAACACGGGCGGCATTGCTAAAATGCGAATGATTTTTCGTGAGGGTTGGCCCCCCTTGGATTCCCGGCCGGATCGGGTATTGCCGGAGCTGACCGCTGACCGGGAGATGGCGTATGACGCAAGGTTTTGGCTTTACGGTAGAGGCGACCGATGGGCGCGCGCGCAAAGGTGTGATCCATACCCCGCGCGGGGCTATCCGCACGCCCGCCTTCATGCCGGTCGGCACCGCAGCCACCGTCAAGGCCATGCTGCCCGAAAGCGTGCGCGCCACGGGGGCCGATATCCTGTTGGGCAACACCTATCATCTGATGCTGAGGCCAACAGCAGAGCGGATTGGCCGACTTGGTGGGTTGCACCGGTTCATGAACTGGGACCGACCGATCCTGACCGATTCTGGTGGGTTCCAAGTCATGTCTCTGGCATCGTTGCGCAAGTTGACCGAAGATGGCGTGCGGTTTTCCAGCCATATCGACGGGTCCAAACACATGCTGTCGCCCGAGCGCAGCATGGAAATTCAAAAATTGTTGGGGTCCGATATCGTCATGTGCTTTGACGAATGCCCGGCGCTGCCCGCAAGCGACGCCGAGGTGGCGAAGTCGATGGCCCTGTCGATGCGTTGGGCACAGCGGTCGCGAGATGCCTTTGGTGACCGGCCGGGACATGCGCTGTTCGGGATCATGCAGGGCGGCGTCACGCGCGCACTGCGCGAGGAATCGGCGCAAGCCCTGACGGCCATCGGGTTCGATGGCTATGCGGTCGGCGGTTTGGCGGTGGGCGAGGGGCAAGAGGCGATGTTCGGCGTGCTGGACTACGCGCCGGAGTTGTTGCCGCACGACAAACCGCGCTATCTGATGGGAGTCGGCAAGCCCGATGACATCGTCGGTGCGGTGGAACGCGGGATCGACATGATGGACTGTGTGTTGCCGTCGAGATCAGGGCGCACAGGGCAGGCGTGGACGCGGCGCGGTCAGGTCAACATCAAGAATGCGCGTCACATGGATGACCCGCGCCCGTTGGATGCCGATTGTAGCTGTCCGGCCTGCCGTAACTACACCCGGGCGTATCTGCACCATGTATTCAAGGCGCAGGAGATGATTTCGGGGATGCTTTTGACTTGGCACAACCTGCACTATTACCAAGAGCTGATGCAGGGCCTTCGCGACGCCATTGCTGCAGGCAGCCTTTCGGATTTTGTCGCGGCGTTCCATCTGCAACGGGCGACTGGCGATGTTGACCCTGTCTAGGGGGCCGCGCAAGGACAGCTGACGCGCATGATCGATCCCCACTTGCTGCGCAATCGACCCTGACCCAGACCGAAGCGGAGCGCACAGATAAATTGCGAATTGTGTAAAGTTGTGCGAGCGTTTTTTGCACATCGCTGCTAGGGTCACGGCGCAGCGCCCTGCAATGACGGACAAGAAGTTTGAAATTTCTACAAAGTTTCTGCGTGGTTGACTCGTCGCTTCGCATCCTCTGGATTGGCGGAGACTGGGACGATTTTGCGCGTCGCAATGGTGCCGAAGAGATCGTGGCAAACGCTGTTCTGGCCACCAAACTGGATTCCTACATCGTGGACATCGACACCGCCGACAAGGTCGAACAGATGATACAGGCCGTGATCCTGACCCAACGCACCTTGCGGATGGATTACCGGTGCGATGCCCCATTCGAGTTGCGTCGGTTTCGTCTGACCATCAAGCCGATGAAGAGTGAACGCGCGATCATGGTGCATGAATTGCGCGATGCCATTTGTCTGGATCCTCCGATGGAGACATGGGCGTTTGATCCGGCATCGCGCACAAAAAAATGTTCGGTCTGCGGCTTTGTCCACGAGCCGGGAAGGGAGTGGACAGATCCGACCCTGCCTGAAAGCCGCCATCCTCCGTTCGTGACCTATATGACCTGCCCGTCCTGCACGCTCAGGATCGAGGCCGCCATAAACGGTATTTCCGAGGGCGCAGAAGCGGCCGAGGTAGGCGAATTGGTCTTGCAACCCGGACATCGCCCGGACTGAACGCTCTGTGCGCGATTGCGCACAAATCAGCGCCCGAATCCGGCTTGTCCGCGCGGACGTCAAAGGTCATCATGCTTCAGAATTGGTGTCGGGGTAAGGCGCAGGGCCGGACTGGTTGACACCCCCGTGGCGACCCCCCAGATATAGGGGCTGAACAGGGGAAGGTCGGGATGCTGCCGATGAACGGGGCCGTGACCTTCCTGCCGAGATAAGGATACGCGACATGAGCGAGCAACAAGCCACCAGCTACCCTGTCCTGCCGTTGCGGGATATCGTGGTGTTCCCCCACATGATCGTGCCGTTGTTTGTCGGGCGCGAAAAATCGGTGCGGGCACTGGAAGAGGTGATGCAAGACGACAAGCAGATCCTGTTGTCGAGCCAGATCGACCCGTCGGTGGACGACCCCGGAACCGACGGTATCTACCGCGTCGGTGTTCTGGCCAATGTGCTTCAACTTCTGAAGCTGCCCGACGGAACCGTGAAGGTTTTGGTCGAGGGCAAGACACGCGTGAAGATCACGAATTTTGTCGAAAACCCCGCGTTCTTCGAGGCCGAAGTGGCAGCGCTGACCGAGTCGGCAGGTGACGCTGCTGCGGTCGAGGCGATGTTGCGCGCCGTGGCGGATGAGTTTGAACGCTACGCCAAGATCAAGAAGAATATCCCCGAAGAGGCGCTTTCCGCGGTTCAGGACACGCGTGAACCGGCCCGTCTGGCTGACCTTGTGTCGGGACATTTGGGGATCGAGGTTGCGCACAAGCAGGCGCTCTTGGAAACGCTGGACGTGTCGGAACGGCTGGAAAAGGTCTATGGCCACATGCAGGGCGAAATGAGCGTTCTGCAAGTCGAGAAAAAGATCAAATCCCGCGTCAAGACCCAGATGGAAAAGACGCAACGCGAATATTACCTGAACGAACAGATGAAGGCGATCCAGCGCGAGCTGGGCGACAGCGAAGACGGCCAGAACGAGATTGGCGAACTGGAAAGCCGGATCGCGGCCACCAAGCTGTCGAAGGAGGCCCGCGAAAAGGCCGATGCCGAGGTCAAGAAACTTAAATCCATGAGCCCGATGAGCGCCGAGGCGACCGTCGTGCGCAACTATCTGGATTGGCTTCTTGGCGTTCCGTGGGGCGTGCAGTCAAAGGTCAAGAAAGACCTTGGCGCCGCGCAGAAGGTGCTGGACGCTGATCACCACGGTTTGGACAAGGTCAAGGAACGCATCGTAGAATATCTTGCGGTGCAGGCGCGCTCGACCAAGCTGAAGGGGCCGATCCTGTGCCTTGTCGGCCCTCCGGGCGTGGGCAAAACCTCGCTCGGCCGCTCGGTGGCCAAGGCGACGGGTCGCGAGTTCATCCGCATCTCCCTTGGCGGCGTGCGGGACGAGTCGGAAATCCGTGGCCACCGGCGCACCTATATCGGGTCTATGCCGGGCAAGATCATCCAGTCGCTGAAAAAGGCCAAGACCAACAACCCGTTGATCTTGCTGGATGAGATTGACAAGATGGGTCAAGATTTCCGCGGTGACCCGGCGTCGGCGCTGCTGGAGGTGCTGGACCCGGAACAGAACAGCACATTTGTTGACCACTATCTGGAGGTGGAATACGACCTGTCTAACGTGATGTTCATCACAACGGCCAACAGCTACAACATGCCTGGCCCCCTGATGGACCGGATGGAGATCATCCCGCTGGCGGGTTACACCGAAGATGAAAAGCGAGAGATTGCGCGCCAGCATCTGCTGCCCAAGCAGATTGCGGCCAACGGTCTGAAGAAGGGTGAATTCAGCGTCTCGGACGAGGCCCTGACCCATGTGATCCGCTACTACACCCGCGAGGCCGGGGTGCGGAGTCTTGAGCGCGAGATTGCGAAACTCACGCGCAAGGCGGTGACTGACATCCTGAAAGGCAAGACCAAATCGGTTCAGGTCGATGCGGCCAAGGTGGAAGAATACCTGGGGGTGCAGCGGCATCGCTATGGTCTGGCCGAGCTGGAAGATCAGGTCGGTGTGGTGACGGGGCTGGCATGGACTTCTGTCGGCGGCGATCTTTTGCAGATCGAGGCGCTGAAACTTCCCGGTAAGGGTCGGATGAAGACCACTGGCAAATTGGGCGATGTGATGAAGGAATCCATTGAAGCGGCAGCATCCTATGTCCGCTCGATCAGCCCACAGATCGGGGTCAAGCCGCCTAAGTTCGAAACGATGGACATCCACGTTCACGTTCCCGATGGGGCCACGCCCAAAGATGGCCCTTCGGCCGGCTTGGCTATGGTGACGTCCATTGTTTCGGTTCTGACCGGCATCCCGGTGCGCAAGGACATTGCCATGACGGGTGAGGTGTCGTTGCGTGGTAACGCGATGCCGATTGGCGGGCTGAAAGAAAAGCTGTTGGCGGCTCTCCGGGGCGGCATCAAGACCGTGCTGATTCCGGAAGAGAACGCCAAGGATCTGGCCGAGATCCCCGATAATGTGAAGCAGGGGCTCAAGATCATCCCCGTGACACATGTGCGCGAGGTGCTGGCCGCCGCCTTGGTCCGACAACCCGAGCCAATCGAATGGGACGAGGCTGCCGAAGAGGCTGCCGCTGCGGCCCGCAGGACGGGCGATGCAGTGCCGCCATTGCAGACTGCGCACTGATCTATACCATCGAAATCAGGACAAAGGGCGCGCAAACTGCGCGCCCTTTGTTGTTGCGCTCCACTGCACGGTGTCCACAGCTGTCACCGGCGCTGGCAGATCCCGGTCGATCTTTTGGGCCATGCGCCATGATCGGGATCAGCACGACACCACCACAAATTCTGCAGCTCCGTGCGCCCTGATTTCAATCGCGTCCAAAGTGATCAGAGATTTCCATGGCATCGATCCCGATGCGTGGATAATCTGCGGCCCAGCAACCGGATCCACTTTGTGAGGGAGACACGCAATGTCCAGTAAACCAACTTCGAAACCGGGCCCAAAAGGCGTTCCGGCGCCAAAACCCAAAGTAACCACAGAGGCAGGTCCAGCCAGCCCAATAGCAGAGCCTGCCGTCAAGGCTGAACGGGCTGCGGCCCTGAAACTGCGGGAATTGGTGGGTCGTGTGGCAGAAACCACCGGCGGCAAGAAGAAGGGCGTCAAGGAAATCGTCGAGGCGACCCTCAGCGCTTTGGGCGACGCGCTGGCCAAGGGCGAAGAGCTTAACCTCCCCGGGGTGGGCAAGGTTCGGGTGGCCAAATCCATCGACAGGGAAGGCCGCGCAATGATGACGCTGAAGGTGCGCGGTACGGGAACGCCGAAGAAAAAAGAGCCGAAAGAGGCTCTTGCGGACGCGGAAGAAGCCCTCTAATAACCACGCCAAGGGCGATTAGCTCAGCGGTAGAGCGCT